>JALOQO010000052.1 GCA_025453305.1 Patescibacteria group bacterium
CCACTAGAGTTATTGTAACAGAATTTTGGTTATTCCTATTGACATTTCATTACACTAATGTTATTTTACAGATGGACATAGATCCAATTGTACAATAATTAATAAAGCACTAAGAAGTTTAGCAGCATAATTTGCTTTAGTTCTTAGTGTTTTTAATATGAATTACTAATAATAAAGTATTGCAAAAAATACAAAAACAATGTATAATAAACTAATATAATTTTACTAATTATAGATTAATATAACGAGATTAAATATATGTTAATAAACCCAGGAGATTCCGGTATATCCGTTAGAGAACTTTATACCATGCATGGTTTAAATGGATTCGATAGGATTACGAGTATAGATACTACGATAGGTACTGCGACAGAACAAGAACACCCCCTAGTTGTTGCAGATATCTGGAGGATGCACGGAGACAATTATCGCCAGCATGGTTATGTAGATGTTCGGGCGTTTAATACAGACGGTTCACTTCTTCCCCATATAGACAACGCGCGAGGTGATAATGTTACATATTTAGTCGCATTTGATAATTTAACAGGGAGACCCGTAGCATCATACAGGAAAATCAACGGACCTCTAGAGGATTTACCGTCATATAAAAAATGTCATCACGCTATAGACCCCGAAGTATTACTAGAAATTAAAGGATGGCAAGAACTGGGTTACACGGTGGAAGAGATTGCGGCTTTGAACAAAGAAAAATATGTGACACCCGATGTGATAATGTCACTTTATCGCGAAGGGTTGATACAATCTATAGATGGACATAAAATTTGGTTTATGGGACTTGTGCAAGGTACTTTAAGCGAGCTAGAACGTCTTTATGGCAAAAGAATAATAAGACGAATTGGTGAGCCGGTGCCTTTGGTGTGTGATGGGGTGAAAGATGGCGTAACTTTAACACCTACATTACTTATTCCACACATGATATTTGATGGACTAAGTCGTGAGGCTCAATATGCTAGGGATAAAGGCAATTTACCAAAGTATTATGCGATGTTATTTAATATGCAATTTTACGACAGAAGACATAAATCTGACACACGAAAGCCCGACAGACGACACACTAATAGAGCGCTTGGTGCATTAGCCAAAGTTGGTTAAATGGGGCGGTTAGTTTTTAGATATTACAGTACTGTGCAATTTTGGCAAACTAAATGCCATTCGATCAAATTCATTGAGTGCCTTTTGATGTTGAGCCATTAACAGAGCGGCGGGATCAAATAGTTTCATATGTTCCAGTTGTCTATAGAGTGTCATAACCGCTTCGTTAAATATTATCATAGATAAATGCGGATCTTCGTCAGGGCTTTCAAACACTTGATGTTTGATATTTAGAGATTTGTAATTTTTTAGACTATTTTTGATATCATCTTCTTGAATGCTACCGTATTCCGGTAAATAACCAGCACTAGCTAATATTGACATCATTAGCAGTTTTAGAATTTCTGCTTCAGGGCCGCCCCTGGCTGTGCTCCAATCAAAATTAATAACAATTATATGTTCTTTTGCTACTCTTATAGCCTCTTTCATTGCGGTTAACCTTGCCTCTTCGCTTAGCCATGCAGTTAATGCTCGCATATGTACGGTATCATATGATTCGTCTATAAATGGTAACCCGGTAGCTACTCCGATAACACTTCCAGCTGTACCAGACTCACGTTCCTTTAATAATGCAGAATTCATGTCTAGAGGTGTATAAAAACCCCCTTCATTTTGCGCATATGTTTGTAAAGATGTTCCGCTACCAGCACCAATATCCAATATCTTTTTACCAGAAACATCACCGATTAGTAATCGGGAGATTGGAAGTAACCATGCGTCCATGGTTTTTAGTCTCTTTGTCTCACCGCCCATGAAACCATCCTGTTCTTCATCTGCATATGGGCTATGTACTCTAAAATCTGGGCTTGTCATAAAAATATATTAACATAAATAACTAAAAAAGTAAAATATAATATACAATAAATACATAATGCTTATAATTGGCATAACATTAATCACTGGAATATTACAGTTTGTGTTTGCGTATGCTGTTTATAAGGGCGGTATAAAGTCGACATCCAATATCTTTTTGACTTGCTTTTTAATACTTACCGGAATGTGGTTAATATCCATTGGACTTCTTAGCACCGACTTAGGCAGTTCTTTAATTTTCGGAAGAACCGTCTTCGCTATAGCGTTGGGTATGGCTTACTTTTTGTGTTTATTCGTAATTAGCTTTTCCAGTGATGATAATTTAGAAAAAAACAGAACTATTAAAGGAGTATTATTGATTGGGTTTATCGTTAACCTAATCCTAATATTTAGCCCGCTGGTAATATTTTCTTTAAAACCAAATATTACTCAATTTGAACTACCCTTACCAAGTTTTAACTACGGAATATATTTATATGCATTTTATCTAGTGTTTGCTTTAATTTTAATCATTAAAACCTTGATAACCACTTCTAAAAAATCCGATAACAATAAAATAAGGAAACAGGCTAAATACATCGGTGTGGCTTTGATGCTTTTTGCTATTTTTTCAATAATGGGAAATTTGGCCCTACCATTGATTACTGGTGATGTAAAAACCGCACAGTATGCACCTTTCGCAGTGCTTTTAATGAACACTATAATCACCTACACGGTAATAAGGCATAAGTTTCTTGATATTAAACCTGTTATAGTTCGTAGCCTAGCATATATAATTTCATTAATTTCAATTGCAACTATATATGTTTTACTATTACTAATAATTGGAAGGATTTTACTAGATTTAAATTTAAGTAGCGTTCAAATTACATTATTAGGATTAGTCGGTTTATTTATAGCCTTCAGCTTTCAATATATAAAGAGCTTTTTTGATAAAATTGCACTTCAGTTTTTTTACGATGATATATATAACCCTCAAGAAATAATTAATGCAATTAATAACATACTCGTAAACACTCAAGACATTGAGAAAATATTAACAGATAGTGCTAAATTAATTACTAATCAACTTAAGATTTCCTATCTAGATTATTATATTGATAAGCATGCAATTATAAATTTTCATACAGTCGGACAAAACAAGGCAATTTTTGTTACAAAAGATTGGGATGATATCTATAGTTATCTAGAAAAGCAGAAAAACATAAAAATAGCTACAGCAAATAACACAGTACTGCCAAAATCATTATCATTAAAAATGAGCCACATTAATTCTGAATGTATTGTTAAGATGCTTGTAAGCGATGAGCTGGTAGGGTATGTGGTTGTAGGTCCGAAATTAAACGGTAGTAGTTATACCGCTCAAGACTATAAATTATTTAAAATTTTATCAGATTCAGTCGCAATCGCGGTACAGAACGCCCTAAGGTTAAAAGAGATAGAACAATTTGCAAATACATTACAAGAAAAAATTAATGATGCTACTACTGAACTGCAAATAACTAATGAAAAGCTGCGGAGTTTAGACGAGGCTAAGGATGAGTTTATTAGCATGGCAAGCCATCAGTTAAGAACTCCGCTTACAAGTATAAAGGGATACATAAGCATGATGTTAGATGGCGATGTTGGTACTATGACAAAACAGCAAAAAGATTTCTTAAATCAAGCCTTTATGAGTAGCCAAAAAATGGTATATTTGATATCCGATCTATTAAATGTCAGCCGTTTAAAAACCGGCAAATTTTTCATAGATCGGAGCGATGTGTATTTGCCTAGATTAATAAACGACGAACTAGCGCAACTAAAGATAGCCGCAAAAGACAGGGAAATTAATTTAAGATTTAAAAAGCCCGACGAGTTCCCGGTTTTAAAACTTGACGAAACTAAAACAATGCAAGTAATCATGAACTTTATAGATAATGCAATTTATTATTCCAAAAAGGGCGATGATATTATTATTGAACTAAAAACTGATGATAATTATGCCATATTTACAGTATCCGATACCGGAATAGGTGTTCCAAAAAAAGAACAACATAATTTATTTACTAAGTTTTACAGGGCAGAAAACGCTAAAAAGGCAAGACCAGACGGTACCGGTCTGGGGCTATTTATGGCTAAAAAGGTTATTGTTGCCCAGGGTGGCACACTAATTTTTAAAAGTATAGAAGGCAAGGGAAGTACATTTGGTTTTAAGTTCCCTGTTTAAACAATAGATTAAAACGCTTGTGTTTAACATAAAAATATTAGATAATAGTTGACAAAAAAGTCAATCAGTGATAGTATAAGCATTAACACCAAAGCGTGTGGTGTAAACGGAGTAAAAAATAGCAATAATTTGTTGTGGATTGCTCCGATTTGTTTTTATACAGATAGTTTTGCACCATCATTACACACTTAGTTCGTTAACATTTTAAACAAGAGCAGAATGTTAGTTAATTTTAAAGTACTACGAGTACATAAGCTAGGAGTAGCTTAAGAATAAGGGAGGAAAGTTTAAATGCAAATCATTGCTAAATACATATTTGGCCTAGGTGCAATTATTGCTTTTGCACTGTTGTCGCTTGCAATCTTGCCAGCTAAAGCCGAATACATAGACACCACACCAGACTGCGATAAATATGCAGTTATGTACTGTGGATCGTTCACTAAATCAGAAATACTAAAGAAATATAATAATGGCGATGGTAAAAACAGCGCCTCTAATATTAAGTCTGTTTACGACAAGTTTAGTATTAGTGAATCCAAGATAAAGAACGCTAACTTTAAACAAGGTGTTGTTTACAAGAACGGCGAAGTAAAGATTGGTAGCAAAGTTGTAGCTACTGGTGCTAAAACCTACATTCGTACAATGGGTGTAGTTAGCACCTCTAAGATGGGTTCTGCTCAAGCCGCTTTAGTAGCTGTAGATTCTAATGGCAAATTCTTGTTTGCTATTATGACTCCTTGCGGTAACCCAATAAGTGGCAAACCAGTTGAGCCACCTAAGCCTAAGCCACAAAGCTTAACTTGCGATAACTTAACAGTAACAATTGTTAACAAAGAAAAGCGAGAAGTAAGTGCTAAGGTTACCGGTACACCAAAGAATACAACCATCACAGGTTATAAGATAAACTTTGGCGATGGTAAAGAATCTAGCACTAAAACATCTAACACTACCTACACTGCTAACCACACATATGCTAATTACGGTAAATACACTGTAACCGGCTATGTA
>JALOQO010000053.1 GCA_025453305.1 Patescibacteria group bacterium
ATACGATATATTGTTTGCCACCAGTGGCAATAACTGCTTTTTTCATTAACTTTCCTTAAGTTATAAATAGTCAATCAATATGTTATCAGATAACACTTATTTAGTAAAGCATATGGGCAAGGTTTTGCTGTCATACTAGTTATTTTTTTGCTTTTGTATACTAATCTGAACATCACTGCCCTCTATCTTGGTATCTATCCTGAAAGGACTATCAAGTTCGCCACTAATTTCAACTGCCAAAGTTTCGGCCTGGATTATAACCTGATGCTCTCCTAGCGCCTGATTAATCTGTTTATCATCAGTTTTTATGTGCAGTTTTATTCTATCGTCTACATTTAGGCCAGCTTGTTTTCGTGCGGACTGCACACTTCGTATAACCTCGCGCATTAACCCTTCTCTTTTTAGTTCTGGCGAAATTGATTTGTCTATGTATACTTCAGACTCAAAACATCCAAACATTTTAGCTTCTTTTTCATTAAGCTTAATTGGCTTTTTGGATACATTTACTTTTTTTACATTAAGTTCTTCTTTTAGAATAGATTCAAAATCTACATACTGCCCCAAACTTGGAACTGTAACACTTTTTAGTGGTTGCCTAACTTTAATACCCGCCTTAGCGCGCATACCTAATCCTTGGTTAACATAATTTCTAACCGTTTCCATATCGTTCATTACTAGTTCGTTTACCCTACCTGCAGGCAACCAGTCTTTTAAATGTATAGACTCTTTATCTCCGGTTAAATTGTGATGTAACTCTTCTGATAAAAACGGTGTAAAGGGTGCCATAACAAAGGCCAGTCGCACCAAAACATAATGAAGTGTTTTGTAGGCCATTTGCTTATCATCATCGTCTTCGCTCTTCCAGAAACGGCGGCGGCTGCGGCGCACAAACCAGTTGCTAGCATCATCTAAAAACGGTAGTATTGGCGCCAACGCATTTGGGATATCGTACTTATCCATATTGGTTTCTACCACATCTACCAATTGATGTAATCTTGAAATTACCCATATATCTAATGGGTTAGTGCATTGCTCTATTGGATCTTCTAGCTTTCCGCTCCATTCCCAGCCATCTACCTCTGCATACATAGTAAAGAAATCGTACATATTCCAAATCATACTTAACTTGCGAGCAACATCGCCAACTTCTTTGTCTTGCAGGCTAAAATCTTCTCCGTTTAATACTGGGCAAGACAGTAGCAAAAACCGTTCAGAATCGGCAGAATATTTATCCATTAGTTCGTTGGGGTCTGTATAATTACCCAAGCTTTTACTCATCTTTCGCCCATCACTACCGGCGAGAGTACCTGTGGTAATCACATTTTTAAACGAATTTGTTCCAAACAAAGCTGTACTTACCGCATGCATATAGTAAAACCATGCTCTGGTTTGGGCAATATATTCAACAATAAAATCACCAGGAAAATTGTCTTCGAACTTTTCTTTGTTTTCGAACGGATAATGCAACTGCGCAAAAGGCATACTGCCGGCCTCAAACCAACTATCCATAACCTTATCTATACGAACATATTCTTCGCCATCAATTGTAAATTTAACATCATCTATCCACGGCCTATGATAATCATTAAGTTCTACACCACTTAAATCTTTTAGTTCCTGATAACTACCCACTACCCTTCCTTTACCGCTAGGCGATTTCCAAACCGGCATAGCCGTTGCCCAAAACCTGTCTCTAGACAAGTTCCAATCTGGAGCTTGCAAAATGGTTTTCTCGAATCGACCATGCTTTAGATGCGATGGAAACCAATTTATTGGCTTATTGTTTTCTAGCATTAATTGCCGCTGATTATCTATATCCATAAACCAACTAGGGTGCGCCCTGTACATAAGTTTGGTACCACACCTATGGCAATGGGGGTAACTATGCCTGATGTAATCTATTTTATAAACTATACCTTGCTCTTTTAGATCTTTGGCTATTTGCTTATTAACATCCCAAACATTTTTATACCTCCAGGCACCTTCAGTAAAATAACCGTTTTGATCAATTGTGTGAACAATTGGTATATTGTGTTTTTGAGCTAATATAAAATCTTCTTCACCGTATGCTGGCGCTAAATGCACAATACCCGATCCATCCTCGCTACTTACATATGGAGCGTGCCATATGAGATGAGCATTTACCCCCCTATTTACACCCATAAGCGGTTCATATTCTAGACCCACTAAATCGCTGCCCTTAATATTATTGTGCACAACCTCAACATCCTGGTCTTTAAATACAGTATCCAGCTTTTCACTTGCAACTATTAAAAGCTCATTTACACCGTTTATCCTAATAGCTTTATATTCAATTTCATTATTAACCGCAATGGCTGTATTTGCCGGTAGTGTCCACGGAGTAGTTGTCCAGGCAATAATATATACCGCATCTTTGGTCTTGTATTTACCGCCGGCATATTCTTGATCTGGCTTGAGTTTGAATTTAACATACACGCTAGGATCAGTTACATCTTGATAAGCACCAGCATCCATAGTTACTTCTGCCTTGCTAAGTGGAGTACCGTCTAGGGTGCAGTACATTAAAACCTTTTCGCCTTCGTAAATTTTGCCTTTTTCGTACAAGGTTTTAAAGGCCCACCAGATAGATTCCATATAATCCTTATCCATGGTTTTATAAGCACCTTTAAAATCTACCCATCTGCCTATTCTGTCGATATATTCCTCCCAGAGGCCACTTGTTTCTTCCATATTTTTACGAGTAGCTTTTATATATTTCTCTAGACCATACTCAATAACCTCTTGGCGCGAGTTAATTCCTAGCTTTTTTTCGGTAAATCTTTCGGCCGGTAAACCGTGGCAATCCCAACCCCAAACGCGCTCTACTCTTTTGCCTTTCATGGTTTGATATCTTGGTACAGCATCTTTAACTATACTACTTAGTAGTGTACCGTGGTGCGGAACACCCGATATAAAAGGTGGGCCGTCATAAAACACATATGCATTATCTTTAGGCCGTTGCTGTACAGACTTTTCAAAAGTTTTATCTTGTTTCCATCTAGTAACCCAATCTTTTTCGTATTCTAGCGCCCTGCGTCTTGTTCCATGTTTAAATTTCATACCGTTAGAAACCCCCTCTTATTTTGTTTATAAATAAATTGCTATTGGCTTTAGCTATAATAAAATTTCTAACGGTATTCATACCATATCCCTGTTTAAAAATATTAAAAACCACCCGTTTCTTCGGATTCCGCAATTCTTAGCGGAAGGTACCATCCGAATAACTAGTGGTAGTTACTTTATTACAGCTACTTACGAGAGCTTCTATCGTTGCGTTCTATTAAGGCTCTAGCCCGTTCTTCGCAATGCATTAATGGTTGATAGCCACTTATCCGAATTTATTACGGAATGCATCTCTTGAATTGTCATCTTATACTATAACTATACTCTGATTTATTTTCAACCAATTTATTATATGAACCTTAGCGCTAGTTTGTGTTGCCTACTACAGCCGGTGGTGGCTGCGACCCATCCTCCCACACATTACCAGTAAACTGATTGGTTACATTAGCTTTGGTTGCGATATCTACCATCATTGCACATGGCTGGCCGTTAACGATTACTCTCTGATTTTTACCAAATTTATTATTGTTTACCTGGATATTGGAAATTCCCCCAGTAGACACACCCTTATAAACATTCACCGAACATTGACCATAATCAGCCCAGTTATCGTTAAACCAAAGATCACTCGTTACGAAACCGCCATTTTCATTAACCATAATTGCCGCATTTACTCTTGTACCCGTACTAGTTTTTGCCTCAATATTATTTCTTAAAATTCTAATGTTCGAACCATAGTGAACTTGTATACCATCAGAATGAGTAGGCTCATCACAACCATGAAACGGAGAAAAAGGCTCGACATTCATATTGTAAATCCAACTATCTTGGATAACCGTGTTAGCGGCTCCATTCTTATATACACCAACACCATCGATACCGCCCGCTATTTTGACTCTTCTAATAGTCATATTATGGCCCCTTATACCATCAGTAAATACATTCTCCTTCGCAATCACAACTTCGCTATCTTCTATAACAACTCCCGGATACCCGTCGGTTGCTAAAACAGCAGCCGTAGAAGGATAAGGTTTAGGTATGGCTAGGCATTCAGCTTCAGACAAAGGTGTTTCAGGTAAATCATATGGCGAGGGAGAACCCTCTATTTTGGAATATTTAACCGTGACATTGCTTGCTTTTATATAGAGCCTGCCCTTAACTAGCATATTACTAAATGTACCCGATTTAGATATTGTTACATTACCGTTTGTTGCGACAGATATTCCTAAAGCCGTGTTTGTTATGGGTATGGTTAAGGTTTGACCAGCCGGTACCCCGGTATTAGTTGACCCTGGTTTTTGACTTGGCCCTACACTTACCGGCCCCCACTTAGCTAGGAGTCTGGATAGGTCTAGGACATTGACTAGGCCGTCTTGGTTTAGGTCGGCTAAGGTGTCTGTGGTTTTCCATTTGCCTAGCATGTAGGATAGGTCTAGGACATTTACGGTATTGTCGTTGTTTATATCGGCTGGTTCTATGGCAGAGGCACTAGAGTTACCTACTCCGCTTTGTTGTTGGTTGCCGGTTATAAAGCTTATACCAAAGACAGATACAGTAGCAAAGATAGTTATAAAGATAGTTAGTCTTAGCTTATTGCTATGAATAGGGTGTTTGGGTTTAGTGGGTTTTTGGGATTTTGGTTTGGGCATAATTTATGATTTATATATTAATTCGAGGGTGTTACCAATGCGCCATCGCTATAAACATTATCCTGCCAGACATTACCTGTTTTAGTAGAACTAAAATGTATAACAGTACCTAGATTACCACACAGTCCATTACTGCCCCTAACAAACCGATTGCTAATAAATCTTATATTAGTAGCATTATTAGGGTCATTAGAATATGGCTTTCCAGATGTGTTACCACCGTAGCCACAAACCGTCGAACCCCCCGCCCCACCTCTATAAAATAAATTTCTTTCAATTAAATTATCCCTTACGGGTGCGAAGTCCGGATATCCTGTTAATCCCGCCGAACAACCTGATTCTGAACTTGATCTCGTTGCCTCGCAGGTTATTG
>JALOQO010000054.1 GCA_025453305.1 Patescibacteria group bacterium
TGCAGCTATTGTTTCTAATGTGGTTATTAAAGATCGCATTATGATGAGCCAAGATGGTTTAGTTGTGGTAGTTCTAACGGTAGACAAAAAGACTAGCACTAGTTTAACAAGCCCAGACATTATTAGCCGTGGGTTTATCTATATGCGAGATAACGAAACCTTAATGAACGACTTAAGGGTAGAGCTAAAACGGGCTGTTTCGCAGCGATTTAAGCGCATTGAACTTGAACGATTTAAGCAAGAAATTAAAGAACACGTTACCCACTTTTTGTACGATAGAACACAGCGTTCACCAATTGTAATACCGGTTGTAAATGTGGTTGGCAAGGGTGGTAACTCAACAGATAACAGCAAACCTACTTTTGCCGAAAATAATCTAGAAGAACCACCCAAAGAGGACGCCTCGGCCCAGGCAAAAAGGTTTGCCGAAATGCGCCGCCAACTACTCGGCCAGGAATAAAAATGCGGTTATCAGAACCCGAACCATCATATTCAGAAATACCTGAAGCTCTAAGGATTGTTTCGGGTTTTAGGGAAGAGCCTAAAACGAGTACCCCAAAAGAATGGATTACATATCTAGATGTACTAACCGGGTTGTATCCTGGTCACGAAATAATTACTTTTGCAGACGACTTGGTAGTTCTACAAATGATACCACCAAAAGAAGCATTATTTAGTGGAATTAATATAGCAAGACGATATACACCAGAATTTAAAAGTGGCCATGTTGTGACTTACATTAAAATTAGTATATCAGGACAGAAACCCGTTAGGGCTGCGATAATGGCAGGAGAACATCCAGGTGATGAATACAAGGTTAGAAAGGTTATATTTCTTGATGGCAAGAGGCGACTTTGCCCACCAACTAGTACAACAGGTGAACTTATATCATTAATAGATACAGCACTTAAAGAGTCTGTTTTACCTCAAGAACATACTCAAGCTCATATATAGGGCTTGCAAAATGATGTAAAATTTGCTATAATATAGACATCTATCAATTAGATATAAATATAAGGTAAAATAAAACAGCAATGGCAAGAAAAAAGAAGTCAACCAGAGGGCGCAAAAAAAAGACAGAAGCATTAAAAGATACCGCTCCAAGTACTGTTAGTTATTTTTGGCGGCAAATTTTTGCTGTTGCCCTAATTATTGTTGCCCTGTTTATTTTCTTAGGTGGTTTAAGTATGGGCGGGGCACTGCCAATTGCTATGTTTAATATTTCTGCATGGTTTTTTGGTTTTGCGGCATTTATTTTACCATTTGTTTTGATATTTTTGGCTGTTCATAAACTAAAGCACGAAGAGTTCATGATACCTTTTGGTATTTTGCTTTCTAGTATTATATTTTTATCCTCTTTAGCGGCTATGCTACATGTTTTTCTGGATAGAACACAGTCGGCAGAGGCGGCCGCTAACGGTACTTATGGCGGGCAGGTGGGTAATCTATTAAGTGGTTTAATGCTCTCTTTCTTTAATGAAATTACAGCATTTATAATCTTTTTGTTCTTAACCTGGTTGGCTTTTATGTTGATGTTTGGGCTAACTCCCAAGGTTTTGTTTAACAAGTTTAAAAATTTGTTCATTCGTGAACACGACGGCTCCGAAGAAGCCGAACAAGACGATAGCGACCCAGACTTTAAGGTTAAAGAAAGTGTTCCAATAGTTAGTGCAAAAGACAAGGATAAACCATCTACTGGTCCTTTACTTGCGACTATTAAAAACACAACCGAACCGCTAAACGCCAAGCAAAATCAAGATGCTTTAGTAACATCGATAGACTTAGACTGGAAAGCTCCGCCATTGTCTCTACTAAGTACTCACCAAGAAAAGGCAAATCCGGGTGATGTTAAGGGCAACAAAGAACGGATAAAGCAAGCAATGGCAAACTTTGGAATGGAAGTAGAGATGGAGGGTGCCAATATTGGCCCAAGAGTAACCCAGTATACGCTAAGAACACCCGATGGCGTTAAAATGAACAAAGTTCTTACGCTAGCCGATAATATTGCCTATGAACTAGAGGCCACATCGGTTAGAATAGAGGCTCCAATTCCGGGTAAAAAAGCCGTAGGTATAGAGGTACCCAACCAAAAATCAGCATCGGTTACACTTAGGGGTCTGTTTAATCGACCCGAATGGAAAGCAGCGGCTGATAAAAAGTTAACCTTTGCCGTAGGTCAAGATATTTCTGGGGAACCTGTATATGCAGATTTAGATTCAATGCCACATTTACTAATTGCCGGCCAAACAAAATCTGGTAAATCGGTTATGGTCAACGCGCTATTAACCAGCTTGCTATACACCAACAGCCCGTCTGATGTTAAGTTCATATTAGTAGATCCAAAGTTTGTAGAAATGGAACCCTATAACGACATCCCTCATTTATTAACACCAGTAATTAATGACCCAGAAAAGTGCGTTAGCGCACTTAAATGGGCAGTAGCCGAAATGGAGAGGCGCTACAAGAGGCTCAAACAGGAACGAGTTCGAGAAATAAATGCTTATAACGATAAAATGCCCAACGAAAAGATGCCATACATCGTAATAGTTATAGATGAGCTAGCAGACCTTATGCAAATGGCTGCTCGCGATGTAGAACAGCTAATTGTTCGTATAGCCCAAAAAGCTAGGGCCGTTGGAATACACTTGGTATTAGCAACGCAAAGTCCTAGAGTAACGGTTATTACAGGCCTGATTAAGGCAAATGTGCCGGCAAGAATTGCATTTACCGTGTCTCAAGAGGTAGAATCTAGAATTATATTAGATTCTAGTGGTGCAGAAAAACTATTAGGTTATGGTGATATGCTATATAAAACAGCTGACTTACCAAAAGCTATTAGGGTTCAGGGCGCTCTAATTACCACAGAAGAAACCAATAAAGTTACCGATTATCTAAGAGAACAGCAACCGCCACAGTACGATGACGATGTCGTAAGCATGCCGGTGCAGTTTAATGGTAAGGGCGGTTTAGTGCCAGATGCGCCCGCTTCTCATGGTGGCGACAGCGGAGATGACGAAATGTTTAAAGACGCTGTGCGGGTAGTTATAGAAAGTGGTAAAGCTAGCACCAGTTTATTGCAAAGGCGTCTGCGGGTTGGTTATGGCCGTGCTAGTAGAATGATGGACGAAATGGAAGACCGCGGAATTATTGGGCAAGCCGATGGTTCAAGGCCAAGGGAAATATTAGTTCACAGCCTAGACGAGGCCTTTGGCACAACCGATGCCAGCGATGAAATGATTGATGATAACCCGCGACATATAGATGTATCAGATGATGACTCCCGCGACGAATACCTCACGCGTTAGTATATCGTAGCTCGTATTTAGTTGTTTACGATTAGGGTTTTAATGACTGTAAATAAGTTTAATAACCCTTGTTGTAATTTATAGATCTTTTGTTACAATATAGCCATAAGTACAATAAAATAATTAAGAAAAGGAAACAGCAAAATGCCAATCTACTATTATACTGAAAAAGATGATAAAAGTGATGTGTGGAAAAAGGTTGTCGCAGGTAATCAAGTATCATGGTATAAAAACGGTGCTATGAGATTGGGCGGTCCAGATATGAGCAAGGTTTACCTATCTGATAATGCGGGCAAACCATTGTCATCAGGCTATCATAATTATGATATGGCAAGAAAAGAGCAGGCAATACAGCGGCAAGGCGCTACTATGCAAATTCGAAGCATGGAGAGTCAAATGAATGCACTGCTGAACAAAGCGAATAGACTCAAGTCGGGTGGGTTAAGTAAGGATTCGGATAATAATGAAGTAAGAGAATATGAAAACTCACTAATTAAATACAACGAATTACAAAAAAAATACATTAAAGCTGGTGGTAGTACATCTAAGTATAAATATAAAAATCCTTCGGCATATGGAATTGCTCAAGGTGCAGATTTTGATAATGATGGAATTATTAATAGCAAAGACAAAGACATAGATAATGATGGTGTACGCAATGAAAAAGATAGAGATGATTATAATAAAGTCATTGGAGCTAATCCCAAATCTACAAAAACGAATAATGCTGGGTTAAATCCCTCTAGACAAAAATCAAATACTCCACTGGGTACAAATCAACCTAAACAGGATACCGCTAAAACTGCAAAGCCATTAAATAAGATAGCAAAAGATACAGATAAAGACGGTATTGCCAACAAATATGACATTTGGGACAGAACAGATGGTGTACCAAAATCGGTTAACCAACTTGACGAACTAAAGCGAGCTAGAAATAGACTAGAAAACAAGATTAGCCTTGCTCAAAAAAGTAAAAGCAGTGATCTTAAAGATGATATAGCAGCTTTAAAAAGTGACCTAAATACAGTAAACAGCAGGATAGCTAAATTAAGGGGCGCCACTGATAATTCGGGGCAAACCACCCCACGGGGCTCAAACCCATTAAAACCGGATCCTGCTAAGCCCGTAAATCCTTCAAAGCCAACCGTATTACCCTCTACAAATGATATGGCTGATTTATTAGACGACGACCAGTTTAGGCAGAGTTATGTAAGGGGCAGGTTTAAAAAAGCATTCGGGGCAAAGGGTGACGATGTCTACGAGAAAGCGATAGATGCTATGGTAGCCGCTAATCCTAACGGTATTCGTATAAAAGGTGATAGAAAATCGGGCAGCTATAGCGTAGAGGTAAAAGATTCTAAGGGCGCATGGACAAGCAGAAATATTGCCGTGGCTAATGTACTGGTGAAATATGCTGATTTTGGTGGTTATAATGCAGTAGATAAGCAGGCCACTCTTGAGCGATTTAACACCAGAGGGGCAGCCACAATAAGCCAGGTACAGGCTAGGTTTGATAAAGCATTTGGCTCTGGTAGCGGTTCATCTGTAATGTACGGAGCGGTAGATAAATTGTTGGCCCAAAGGGTTAATGGTCAAGAGGTAGCGAAAGAATTTGGTAAAAGAGGTGAAGCAGGATATTTTGTAGCTGTAAAAGATAGTAAAGGTCGTTGGACTTCTGCTGGAAAGGCCGTTACAGAAGCACTTTCTAAGCATGTTACAGATCAACAATATTCATCGAGTACAGTTAGCAAGTCT
>JALOQO010000055.1 GCA_025453305.1 Patescibacteria group bacterium
ACAAGCCTTTTGTAATAGCTAATTCCGTATAGTTTAACGATAATGCATTTCTTTTCTATCTTCTGATACCACCTTCTGCCAAATTCTAAAGTTAGGATCATTCTGGCTTTTAAATATATTGAAAATGATTTCATTTCGTACATCACTTGAACAATAAGAGTATAATTATTTATAGATAAGTTTCTTAATGTATAGGAAGGAGAAGTCGATGACTAATAAAGTTTCTAATGTGTACACAGAATTAGCCTACTTGGGTGGTACCAAGGCGATCACTGCGACTCCGGTAGTTGGAGTTCCGCCTGAGAATTATCCGGAGATTTATATTCCTGGAAAAGAAAAGATCAAAGACGGTGAGATTCGCGTAACGGTTTTGGGCAGTGGCAACCCGCCACCTACCCGCGCACAGGCCTCTGGTAGCGTTCTAGTCGAAGTCGGAAACGCCGAAAAGGACATGTTTATCTTTGATGTAGGTAGCGGTAGCCTGGCAAACTTCATGAGCTTAGGGTTGCCGGTAAATTCGTTGGATAAGGTATTCCTTAGTCATCTGCACGCTGACCACACCGCCGATCTAATTACCCTATTCGGTAGCTTCCGCAAGGCTGGGCGCCAAGGGCCACTGTATGTATGGGGTGGTGACGGATCTGAGCCGAAGTTTGGCACCAAGGTTGCTCTTGATGGCTTTGAGGCTGCGTGCGCATGGGATACAGAGTCAACCCGCGGCTACACATCAAACGAATCCGCGAAGCTAGTAGGCACAGAATTCGATGCATCTATCACATCTGTCGTTTACGAGCAGAACGGCGTGACGATCACCGCCTTTCCGGTAATTCACAATCTACATGGTGCTGTTGGATATCGCTTAGACTTTGCTGGGGTTAGTATGGTGTTTTCAGGTGATACCCAGCCGTGTCGCACACTGGTGGAAGCTGCTAAGGGCACCGACTTGCTGATTCATGAGTGCTTCCCATCGGCAAAGGTATTAGCAGCTGTTACCGGAGCACCCATTCAGCAGCTCGAGACCATCACATCTACCCACACTGTGCCCAAGACCGCAGGCGGAGTATTTTCGCTTGTGCAGCCCCGTATGGGAGCGCTCTGGCACACACTGCTTGTCCCTGCCGTGATAATACCTATCCTAGAGGAAGTTAGCTCCGTTTTTGACGGGCCAGTCGTCCAGACGCAGGACTTCACAATCTTTAACATTACCAAGGAAGCGGTCGTTGCCCGCCAGGTGCAAGCAGAACCTCAGCCTGTCGCCGTACCAGGCAAGTCTAATATTAAAACAACATATGGTACCCGACCCGAACCACCACCATGGTGGGCCGAAGCGATTATTTCAGACGACCATGGACACGATCATAAACACACAGCGGGCTACCACCTCTAAAAGGAGGGTATTCAATAATATGTATTACCCGCAACCAAGTAAATTATTTAGAAACTGTCTATTTAAAAAATAATCAAAAAGGAGCATACTTGCAATGTAAAAGACAAGGATTCCTATGCTAGATAAAATTAAAGTAAATGGCAAATTAACACTAATGTGGTCTGAAGCAATCAGAGCATTTGTATGTATGTTGCCGATGTTTGTGGCTACTGGATTGGGTAAAACATCTTATATAGTCGCGCTAGGTCAGGGTGGTTTCTTTTTTAGTACTTTATTTTTACCGAAACGAATATCTGGGAGAATTATTATGGGATCTTTAATACTTGCCCTTGGGTTAGGATTTTACCTAATGGGTGGTGCCGTTGCTCCATACCCCTGGATGGCTCTGCTGTTTACATTTATGGTATGTTTAAATCTAAGTTTCTTGAGTGGCTGGAAAGTTGGTGGGCCATTAGCGCTAACATTAGTAATGATATTTACCGCAGGCCTTAATAGTGGATCACCAGAAAATGCAGCAGATAACTTTTTAGCCTTTGCTCTGGTATTGGGTTGGTCTGCGCTTATTTCTTTATTACCGATATGGAAACCAATTGATCCACCAAAAGTCGATACCAACCAAACAGAAGGAGCTCTGGCCGAGCAAGGACTTCGTATGGCAATAGGTGGATCAATTGCGTTGGCAATATCGTATTTGGCGGGGTTTGCAAAACTTGGCTGGGCAACAAGTGCGGTTGGCAATGTCATTCGCTACGACCCACAGCTATCCAAAAAACGCGCAATGGCTAGAATGATTGGTACTATTGCTGGCGCTATTCTTGCAGGAATAGCTTTAGCTTTTATATCCAGCGCTTCTGTTATAGTCCTTGTGGGAGGAATTTTTGCCGTTCTAAATGGTTTGTTTAAAAAAACAAAGCTAGGAATGCTACCTTTCTTCTATACGGCTACAGTTTTGCTCTTATACACGGCCAACGATCTGTCTAGCGGTACCGAAAATATCTGGCAAAGGGTTGTTTATAACACCGTTGGAGTAATAATTGCGATCATTGTAGTGGTTTTTCCATTCCCGCTTTTAATGAAAAGAGTTAATCCCAAAACTACTATTAAAGAAACCGCCTGATTTATATCAGTTATTACTTAAAAAGATGTCTTCTCCAAGGTGTTTTTGAAGACGGGCTTTAATACTACCCTGGTGACGGCCCAATGATTTGCTAAGCGCATCAATTGTACTGCCATTACTAAATTCTATTAAGAGTTGTTTATCATCTGTATCTGACCAAGGTTTATAGGCATTAGGGTATTCTTGGCGCATTTTCGCTAGTTTATCTGACCAGCTGGTTTTTGGTTTGGTTTTATTTGGAGTCTCCTTAACCACATAGCTATCTAATGGTTTGCTTTCCCATTCTTTAATGATTTGCTTGTGATTATCTACAGCCCTTACACTCCTTTCTTGGAGTTCAATATCAATTTGTTTAGCTGCTGGGCTAACCCTTAAAGCCATTGCGTTAATTCCGTCTAGGATTAGAGAATTTAGCCCCCTTACCCTAGATAAAGCCACATAACCCATACCCTCTACAAAAGCATTGCTTAAATCTATTTGAGCGCTATCTAGTGTCATACCCTGGCTTTTATGTACCGTAATAGCCCATGCTAGTCTTAGCGGTAGCTGGGTTAGCGATGCTCGTTTTTTATCCCCATCTATTAGTTCCCATGTGTCTGGCTTGATAGTAATAATATTGCCATTTTTGAGCATAATGTTTGGACAACCTGTAGCACTATCAAAACCATCAACAACTCCGAGAGAGCCATTATAATATTTTTTATCAGGGCTGTTTTTGATACACATTACCCGTGCACCCAATTTAAGTTCGAGAACTTCTGGAGCTAAACAAGATTTTTTTAATTGCTCTACATATTTTTTAGATCCAGATGTAGCCATATCATAAAAATAACTTTTATTGGTGATTTGAGTTAATCTTTTTTGATTGATTACATCTACATTACTATTAGTGGTTAATAGTCTTACTATAATATCGTCTGTGTGATTTAGATTATCCTGTCTTTTGTGTAGTATTTCTAGTTGCGTTCTGGTTAAAAAGCCTTTTCGGATACCGTTTAGAATATCGGTATATTCTTTATCTTGTTTTTGGCGATGCTGTTCGTGCAAATAACAAACCTCAAAACCATTCTCTTGCCAAATATTCGAATCTGTAATAAATTTACCCTCGTTTTCGCCCTGTCTACTAACCGGTGGTAACTGAAAAAAGTCGCCACATAATATAACCTGCAAACCACCAAATGGTTCGGCATTGCCTCTGACGGCTTTACATACATCGTTAACCATATCAAGCCTAAAATGGTGCAACATACTTATTTCGTCTATTACTAAAATATCTGCTTTTTGGATTAAATCAGTTCTTTGCTTGCTTAGCCTACTTATATGACCACTTGGGAGTTCATTGAATATGCCAATACCACTCCAAGAATGTATTGTTGTGCCATTAAGATGGGTAGCCGCTAACCCTGTTGTTGCTGTTACGGCCACATTTTTACCTATTGATCTAGAATACCTAACAAATTTGTTTAGTAAATATGTTTTGCCCGACCCAGCGGCACCGGTTAACAAAACCGAATAACCACCACCCATAATCGCCATTGCCTGTGCTTGTGTCATGTTAATATATATTATAACTGTTTATATTACTTAGATTTTGATCTAAGCGATAAAATATGCCCAGACTGCAATTGCCAATAAGACCAGGGTTATTATGCCAATAAAGGCTACGCCAATAACCGACCAAAGCGGAGCGCTGTTTTTATAACTATTATCTACTTTTTGTCCCATAGTAATACCTACGAAATCTGCAAAGTTTCTTAATAATTTTTCTAAGTTGCTCATATATTTATTATATCTATTTATTCGTTTCTTATAAATATACAGTGATTTATTTACTTTTATCATATTCCATGGTATATATAAGATGACATAGTTAGTGTATTATGCCCGGGTGGATAATATAAATAAATACATAATTAAAATACATCGTTTTTATTAATTAAATTAGTGAGGACACCATGGGATTAATTCACACCAAATACATAAAAACAAGTGTTGTTGCTCTTTTTTTTATAATAATATTTTTATCAGGTCAGGTAGCTTCTGCTGCTTGCGAATATTATTATGACCGTCCAGACCTACAATGTAAAATTAGTTATCAAAGACCATATAAAAATTATAAAGACAATATGACTAAAGCATGGGTTAGTGTTAAGTGCACAAAAACAGCTCGTATTGTAATGATGGTAGATCTACAGCAAGAATCTTTTTTTGGCGTTTGGTTAACTGCAGATGGCGATGTAAAGGCAAAAACCACTCGTTATCTTAAGATTGAAGCTAAAATTGGTTGCAGATACGGGTCGTGGTCTGATTGGAGATTAGTATATACTATAAAAATAGACGGTAAAAAGCTTAGGAAAATAACAACTAAGCCTAGACCTTTGAGATGTGACTTTTAGTACAACATAAATATAATATATTTCTTTATAATAAAATTAAATCTGTATTATTATAATGTTAAAATATGCTTATGAGCATAAGCGATTCAGAGTTTAG
>JALOQO010000056.1 GCA_025453305.1 Patescibacteria group bacterium
ACTAACCAATCTAATAAACAGCAATCAACAAATTTTAGTTATAGTACCCGATAGGCCAGATGGTGATTCCATATCGAGTGCGCTTTTACTAGAAGAAATATTAGAAAACCAAGGAAAAACAGTTTACTTGTACTGTGGTGTTAATATTCCAGAATATATGCGATTTATTCCTGGGTGGGATAGGATAAGCCCCGAAATACCAACTAATTTTGATATGGCAATTTTAGTAGACGATTGTTCTTTGAAACTAATTGAAAAGTATGACAAAGCCGTTCCTTATGCCCTTAAAACAAAGCCCTTTGTTATCATTGACCATCACGAAAATGTTAACCCCGATATTAGTTATGCTAGTTTAAATGTTAGTGAACGGGGATATTCATCGGCCGGAGAACTTATATATGACATATTTAAAGAAAGCACCGACATTAGTTTAACGGCAAAAAAATTAGTATTACAAAGTATATTATCCGATACTATGGGCCTGACAAACGATTTAGCGACCGCCAATACTTATAGAACTATTGCCGATCTCTTAGACGCTGGTGTTGAACGAGCAGAGCTAGAAGAAGCTCGCAGGGAACTTAGTAAAATGGACGAATCGGTTTTTAGGTACAAAGCCCAGCTTATAAATAGAACGGTTCTATATAAAGACGGGGAAATTGCAATTTGCGTAATACCAGAATCTGAACTTTACGATATTGGAACTTTATACAACCCCGGTCCGTTAATTTTAGGGGAGCTGTTAATGATTTCTGGCGTAAAGGTAGCTATAGCCCTAAAAACCTATCAAAATCGAGCCACCGGCGCGATTAGATCTACCTATGGCAATCCAGTAGCTCATAATTTGGCTATTAAGTTTGGTGGTGGCGGGCATCCTTACTCTGCCGGCTTTAGAATCGAACCCTATGACAATGATACCCAAAAACTAGTCACAAAAATAATATCAGAACTTGGTCAATTGATATAATTAAAATTATGATTAAATTTTATAATACACTAACCAAGAAAATCGAACCATTTAAAGAAATCAACCCAAGAAAGGTTACTTTATATACTTGTGGCCCAACAGTTTATAATTACCTGCAAATTGGTAACTGGGTATCATTCATTAGATGGGATATTTTAGTTAGATTGCTACAACAAGAAGGTTACGAAGTTACCCGGGTTATGAATATTACAGATGTTGGGCATTTAGTAAGCGACGCAGATGAAGGCGAAGACAAACTAGAAAAGGGCGCCAAAAGAGAAGGAAAAAGTGCATGGGAGGTTGCGGCTTATTATACATACGATTTTATGATAGGTATTGATAAGTTTAATCTAATAAAACCTACATTTTTAACAAAAGCCACCGACTATATAAAAGAACAGATAGACCTAATTACAATACTAGAATCAAAAGGCTATACTTATCAAATATCGGATGGAATATATTTTGATGCTAGTAAGTTTAAAGATTACGGTAAGCTCGCAGATCTAAATCTTAAGTCATTGCAGGCTGGAGCCCGGGTGGAGTTTAATCAGGAAAAACGGAATATATATGATTTTGCACTATGGAAATTCACCCCAAAAGGCCAAAAGAGAGATATGGAATGGGATAGCCCTTGGGGAAAGGGATTTCCTGGATGGCATTTAGAATGTTCGGCAATGGCACTGGCTAAGCTTGGCGACACTATTGATATTCATACCGGTGGGATAGACCACATACCCGTTCATCACACCAATGAAATAGCACAAAGCCAATCGGCAACAGGTAAAAAGTTTGCAAATTATTGGCTACATAATAACTTCTTGCTGGTAGACGGTGCTAAAGCCTCAAAAAGTTTGGGCAATGCATATACCTTACAAGATATAGAGTCTAAAGGCTATTCTGCATTAGACTATAAAATGTTCGTATTGCAAAGTCATTATAGAAAAGCCAGTAATTTTACATGGGAAAACCTAGACGCAGCTAAAAATAGACTAAATAATTGGTGTAAGATCGCAGATTTAAGGTGGCAAATTGTAGAACCTAGACCCAATAATAAATTATTAAAATACAATATTTTTAAAGATCGTTTAGTTGATGTTATTAATAACGACATGGATACTCCTGGAGCTTTGGTGGTTGTAGAAGAGTATTTAAATAGAGCCAGCACAGGATTTAATAAACAAGATCAATTAGAATTCGTTAAAGCTATCGGTTTAATTCAGGACTTATTGGGAATTATTATTGTTGGTCCGGATATTACGAAACAGCAAAAAGACTTACTTAGCCAAAGATGGCAGGCCAAAAACCATAAAGACTGGGCTAAGGCTGACAAAATAAGAATTGAGCTATCACATCAGGGTTTATACATTAGAGATTTATCAGATTATCAAATTTGGGAAAGACAATAAATATTTATAAATCCAAACCAGAAAGTATCGATAAAGGAGTATAGTCTAATAGATTATCAGTTCCGTAATCGTTCATAATTGACGAGTTTTGGGTTTTATTTAAGTCTTGGTTAATAGTATTGACTGAATTTATAGTATTATGGATATCAGGCAAAAATAAGGTTAGTAATAAAACTAGCCCCAGTATCCATACAACAAAAGATATCGTAATAGAATACACGAAATTCATAGCTACAAACTTATAGTTGCATATTACGCAATATTAAGTCAATTGCTTATGTTTATAATATATTTTTTCTATGTCTTGACCGACAATATTAATATCATATTTTTTTACATTTTTTTGGTTCCAGTTAAATGCATTTATACGATCCTGCGGATTATTTATGTATCTATAAAGTAATTCTGAAAACAACTTAGTGTCTTTTGGATTAACTAATTGGTTCGGATAATCGCCTAGAACAGTTCTGTAGCCTTCATTATCGCCACCAAGCACCACTCTAGAACCAGCCGCCATTGCCTCTATTAAAACTATCCCAAAACTTTCACCACCAGTGCTAGGAAAAACGGCAATGTCGGCACTAGATAGTAAGCCGGGTTTATCTTTTTCATCTACATATCCTATAAACTCAACATTACTTAAACCGTTCTTAACTACATATTTTTTAAGCTTAGCCATTAAGGGGCCCGAGCTGGCTATTGTAACACTATAATTAATGCCTTGCATGTTTTTGAGTTCATTTAGAGCCCTAAGCAACCATACACAACCCTTTCTTTGCACTAAACGGCCTAAGTATACTATATGGACAGTTTTATTTGAAACCGGCTTTCTTAAATACTTGTTAATATCTACCACATTGGGTATAACAACAGAGTTAATTTTAAAGTTCTTGCTTGCAAAGTCCTTAGCTGCTTGACTCACAGCGATAATTTCGTCAAATCGCTTAATACTTTTATAATATGATAATCTCAAAGCTCTACCGCCGGCAGAAACTAGCCAAGAAGCCGGCGCTATATGAAATGTACCAATTACTGCAACTTTGCTATCTATAGCATTAATTACTTTTCCGGCGAATAAAGGGTTGTAAGGCATTTGTATATGCAATACATCAAGATTAAGATTATCTAGTGTTTTTTTAATGTTTTTAGTGTTTGCATTATAAGGTATACTCATTTTGTTTTGATTAAAACTAACCTTAACATTATTTGCCAGGGAATGAATATTAGGTATATCGTTTCGTTTTGTTTTACCTACAAGGTAATGAACGGTATGTCCCTTGCTGGCTAACCATCCACCCAAAGTCAATACATATTGCTGCACACCGTCAGGAGTATCAAGAGTATCGTCGAGTACTAGACCAATTTTAAGTTTTTTAGGCATATAGACGCATGGCTTTTTTATAAACTTGTTCGTATTTGTCGGTTATATTAGGAAAATTATATTGTATTATCTCTTTCTTAGCCCAGTCTTGCCATAATTTTCGAACTTCATTATCATAAAGCATTAGTTCTAATCGTTGCGCAAAGTCGGTAGTTTGAGTAGCGGTTACGAGGCTCAATCGACCCCTACCTGTCATAACACTGGAATATCCTGTGTTATTGCCGGCAACTATTGGTGTATAAACCGCCATTGCTTCTAGTAGCACAACCCCAAAACTTTCACCATATAAAGCTGGGGAGCAAAATAAATCTGCACTATGCATAAGTGTTGGTTTGTCGTTGTCGTGTATAAAACCCAAGAATGTTACATCTGGTATTTCGTATTGTGACACCATCCGCTGTAAACTTGTTGATTTCACGCCATTACCGGCAATTAGTAGTTTAACATCATCATGGCTTTGTCTAAGTTTGGCATATGCGCTAATTAAATGATCCACACCTTTTCGTTTTTCTAACCTACCCAAATAAAGGATAGTTTTTTTCTTGTTATCTGGCTTTGGTATTTTTGCTGTTTGAGCATATTTATCATAATCAATACCGTTTGGGACAATAATAATCTCGTCTTTTGTCATACTCCTTAGATGTTCTGATGCAGCCTCAGATACAGCCGTAAATAAATGAATATAATTTAATATAGACTTAGTATATGGTATAACTGTATTCATTATAGATTTTGATATTATAGATTCGGGCAGTTTAGCGTGAAAGGTAGCAACATTTATAGACTTTGATCTAGATAGTATCTGTCTAGATAGTAGTGGCACCCAAGGCTCATGAAAATGAATTATATCAAACTTTTCGGTGTCTAAAATATCTTGTATTTCCTCGCCGTCGGCCTCAAAACCAATATCAGCCATTGTGTTAAAAGGGGTATTCATTTTTACGCTTCTACCAACAAGAATTAAATTATGGGTTGGGTCGTCGTAATGTGTTCTGGGCCTGGGGGTAATAATCT
>JALOQO010000057.1 GCA_025453305.1 Patescibacteria group bacterium
CATAAGCTTTGGTAATAATAGGGCGCCTTAATATAAAAGTTATTTATAATAATTTAAATATAATAAACACTAAATAAAGAATAAATATTAAAAATTAGTGGCAGTAGAGCAGTCCCCCGAGAAATAGATGATGTGTCGCACAATATTCTTTTTGCGTCGTATTATTAGTTATTACAGATGATATCTAATACCCCCCTATAGCGGGGGATTTTATAAACATATCTATTTTTTAGTATTTTATTGCCCTAAGTTAACTAAATTGTATGTAAACAAATATTAAAATATACACATAAATGAGGCACCGCCACATTAACCAGTGGTATTGATATAATAAACATTTATCCACAGTATTTGCTTTTTTAATACTTTAATATCATTGTATACTTTCCCCCAGTTTGCAGATACCTGGAAAATATACAAATTACGAACACTTAATTATATACAATTTACGAACATACTAATATTTGCTTTTTTGTTGTGTTTGTTGTTTTAATATTGTTTTTATATATTCTACTTACAATATCAATCTTTATAAATATTTGATTATCGTTACCAATAAGTAATACCTCCCTATCCCCCACTTAGCCCCCCGTTCAAAATAAACAATTTGCGAACAAATTAAATGCTTACCCTTTGTAATGACTTATTATTATAAAATAAATACTTTGTCGCCTAGCCTAACATCTATGTATTGTGCTGGAGGCGCCTGCCTACCCTGGCTAATAGCTTGCTGAACAGCTTTCATTGCACCAAACTGGATACTGGTAGTGGGTCCGATATCAAGGCTATATTTAACTATATAGTTATCGTTCTGAATATGCAGTTCGCGGAGATTTTCTGGGATAATCATTGCCACCTGCTCTTGGCCTTTTGATTTATACTGAAATAATAATTCTTTAACTGCTTCTACCTCTGTAGGTTTAAATATCTGATCACCCTCTTTAAATTGCACACCACTATTATTTTGCAAAGATGATAGCTTATCTGTCATTAGTGGTGTCTTGGTTATATCTACTGCTACCCTACCCCCGTTAGTAATAACGAACGATGCTCCACCTGTTTGATTTACTATTGCCAAGGGACTGGCTGTTTGTATGATTATTGCCGGTCTTTGCCCCAGCAACGGTACTCTAACCTTAACCGTATCGGCCTCTGGTAGAACGTCCTTAATTGCCTGTTCTATTTCGTCCTTTTGGAATGTCATTTTGATTTTGTTTTTCCAGGAACTAGATACTATATCATCAACTATTTCATTATATTGCGATGCCGAACGGTAGGGTTCACTATCTTTTACAATAACCCTGGGGCTACTAGGCAAGGCTATAACTGCATATAATAATAACCCTGTCATAATCACGGCAAAAACTAAAACAACCCTTACTCTTAACGGATTAGCCGTAGATTTAGAATCACCAGATGCACGCTGATATTTATCAATCTGGTTTCTAGAAGCAGCATAATACGAGACAACTCTACCCTGTTGCTGGTTAACGACGCGACCGTTTTTGCTATTTTCTTTCTTACTTTTTTTACCAATTTTAAACATCATTTTCAGATAATCGCCCTTTAGGCTTTAACACAACCTATAATTAATTTAGCAATTTCAGTAGAAGCATTGGGTACAGACAGTTTGGCCAAATTATCAGCCAGCTGTTGAGCGGTTTTTGGTTTTTCTAGTAATGTGACTAATTTTTCTTCTAAGATATCTGGAGTTTTTTGCAGGTCTATATCGCTAACCACAAAAGCCGCTCCTCTTTGCTGTAGTATTTGAGCGTTTTTTAGCTGGTGTCCACCGGTTAGTAGAGGGTTAGGCACAACGATTGCCGGTTTTGCTAATAAAGCTAGTTCGGCTATTGCTGTGGCGCCCGCTCTTGTTATTACAATATCTGACGCAGACATAATTAGTTCTGGATTAGTGTGGAAATCCCAAAGCTTAACCCGATTATTAACTATAGATTTTTGGACTTTATTTAGTATTTCACCGTACTGTACTTTGCCGGTAACCCACAGTAGGCATATATCACTATACATAGTTAAAAGTGGCTCATATAGCACAAGTATCGCTTCATTAAGCTTGCTAGCTCCAGAGCTACCACCTATAACAGAAATAACTCTTTGGTCGTCGTTTATATCTAATATTGTTTTAGCTGATAAATATGATGGTGCATTATAGAACGAATTTCGTACAGGAACACCTGTATAGACAAGGTTTTTACCCTTATATTGAGGGTAAGCATCAACTGGTGCGCCCACTGCTAAAATACTGGCATACCTAGAAAGAGTCCGATTCGTTAACCCAGGATGAGAATCAGAGTCATGAGTAATTATTGGTAGCTTAAACAAGGCGGCCATCAACCCTACCGGCAAACCAACAAATCCGCCTTTAACAAAAACTACATCTGGCTTATCAAATAACATAATTTTAAACGACTGCAACAATCCAATAAATGTATATATAGCATCCCTGATATTGAAAAATATAATTTTGGGCTGGGCTAAATACCACATAGGCGATTTTCCATGATATCGCCTAAGTTTCCCGGCTAAAATTTTATACCTTTTATCAATACTTGGGCATTCCGATACAATATGTGAGCTTATATCAGACTTAGTACCGACATAGGTTATTTGACTATCCGGTGAAAGTTTTTTTATTTCAGACGCTACGGCGAGTAACGGTGTAATGTGGCCGCCCGTTCCGCCGCCAGTGATTAGTATCTTCACCATCTCCCCTTTCTGCTGGCTTGTATTCATAAGTAGTCCTTCTCATACTAGTGTACTTTGATACCTGAAAAACCAACCCTAAAGCCGCCATGGAAAATATTAAACTAGTACCACCGTAGCTTATAAACGGCAAGGTAATGCCTTTTAAAGGTATCAGGCCAAGCATTGCGGCAATATTAATAGCTCCTTGCGCTAAAAACCAAGTAAAAACTCCGGCCGTGATTAATTGCATAGTTCTATTTGGAGCCCTTTGCATTATATTAAATATCCTCATAAGCAAACTGCCAAATAAACCAATCAACACCAAAGATCCAATAAACCCAAATTTTTCTGCGTATATAGCAAAAATCGAATCGTTTTCGGCCTCTGGTAAATAGCCGTAGGCCTGGACACTTTTACCCAACCCAACACCCAGCAGCCCACCCGATCCAACAGCAATCAAAGCCTGACAAGCATGGTAACCCTCGTTGGTACAATCTTGCATAGGGTTTAAAAATGTAAATACTCTATCTCTACGATATTCGGTATAACTGGTGGCTACCAAGCCAAACATCGCCAGCGAAGCAACAATTAATATAAAATATTTTAGCGGAAATCCTGCCAAAAATAACATAGCCAGCAACATAGCAAATAGAACGGCCGCCGATCCTAAATCCCTTTGTATAAGCACAACGATTAAACCAATAGACAAAGCAATAATTGCAAGAACCTGCCAATTTTTTTTAGAAGCTAACATACCCCTATCTGCAACCTCTGCGATATAACCAGAAAACACCAGTACGGTAACAAGTTTTACATATTCTACCGTCTGGAAAGAAAACGCTCCTAGCTGTATCCAGCGATTTGCCAGCCCCCCCGTAATAATTGTTCCTAAGCTTAATATGATAGCGCTAATTATTAATATCTTGTACCACTTAGACCATATTTCTATGGGTATTTTAGAAAAAACATAAAAAGCCACAAAGCCTATGATTATTGCTATCGATTGGCGAATTACAAAATAGTTGTCACTCACATCTCCGCCCTGCGCAGCTAAGGCTGGGCTAATAGCATACATAACTATTAATCCTATCGCCAAAAGCATGCTAGCAATCACAAAAAGTCCATAATCTGGACGATGTTTACGGGAAGGGTTACCTACTGGGTGAGTTGTGGAATATCTTTCTGGCCTCATCTTGTCCTCGCTAAAGATAACGGAAACATATAGAACTTATTGTCTTTAGAATATTTATTAGTATATATTGGCTTCATTTTTATAAGATTCTTGTAGTATTATTATACCACAACAGATACACACCTTTACAGCGGTTCTATAGCAATAGAGTTAAGCATTTCGTTGCTTATCTGCGCCCAGGTAACAGCTGCTTGAGTACTAGCGTAACCACTAGTTTTTGGCTTATCAAGCCTAACTAGTAATACATAATTATCTTTTTTGCCGGATATAAAACCAACATAGGTACCGTTATATATACCTTTTTCATATTCACCGCCAGAATCTACGAATTCTGCCGTTCCGCTCTTGGCGCCCAAAACATACCCCGCTCTTAAGGCTGATTTATTGTTAATTTCTAAACTTGATTGTAACATCGACTTAACCGATTCACTTACATCTTTTCTAATTAAGTTTTCAGAAATGATTTTGGGTTCTTTATTAACGGTCTGGCCATTTTTGGTTTGCGATTCGATTATTTGAGGCTGATAGTATGTTCCGCCATTAGCTATTGGTACATAAGAGGCCGCCAATTGTAAAGGTGTTACAGCCATACCCTGGCCGAAACTCATAGTCGCATAAGTTACCATTGCCCCATTTGGGTCATTAGGTTTCATAATGTATCCTGGCTGTTCACCGGCAAGTTCAATATTTGTTTTTTTACCAAAATTAAACTTGTTTAGATAGTCGAACCAAATATTTCGAGCTTGCTCGTTTATTTGGCCACCTCCAAGGCTTTTGAGTATATAAA
>JALOQO010000058.1 GCA_025453305.1 Patescibacteria group bacterium
TGTGAACCAAACGGATTTTTGGGCCGAAATCAAGATGGATGGCTTAGCCTGCTCTTTGGTGTATATCAACGGTATTTTAGAAAGGGCGGTAACCAGGGGTGATGGGTTAGTAGGCGAAAATGTAACAAATAATGTAAAAACAATAAAAAGCGTGCCCCTAAAACTAAATGGCGATAAGCTTTTTAACCAAGGAATAACCGAGGTTAGAGGTGAAATCGTTATGTACAAACAAGATTTTGAAAAACTAAATGCCGCTATGTTAAACCGTGGTGAAAGGACCTATGCCAATCCTAGAAACTTGGCCGCCGGGACAATCAGGCAACTTGACCCTAAAATTACCGCTAGCAGAAAACTCTATTTTAGAGCATATGATATCATCCGTGATGTACCCGACGAGCTGCCCACCCAGGAATTTGCTGTTCAAACTATGAAATCTTTAGGCTTTTTAGTTTCTGAACCGGCCAAATTGCTACATAGCCTTAAGGAAATATATGATTTTGGTGAACACTGGCGAGAAATACGGCATAACTTACCATTTAACACCGATGGTTTGGTTATAAAAATAAACGACAGAAAACTTTCGGCCAGCTTGGGTGTTGTAGGTAAAAACCCTAGGGGAGCTATAGCCTTTAAGTATCCAGCAGAAAAGGCGACGACTAAGTTAAAAGATATATTTATTAGTATTGGTAGAACCGGCGCTGCCACACCCGTAGCCGTATTAGATCCAGTAGTAGTCGCGGGTAGCACCGTGCAGATGGCTACGCTCCATAATGAAGATGAAATTATTAGAAAAGCTATATTAATTGGCGATACTGTAATTATTCAAAAAGCTGGCGATATTATACCAGAAGTTATTAGCCCAATTGTTGAATTAAGAGACGGCTTCGAAACTGCTTTTGTGATGCCTAAAAATTGCCCCGAATGCAATACTTTACTAGAAAGACCAGGTGGCGAAGTTGTTTGGCGGTGCCCAAATAATAAATGCCCAGCCAGAATGTCTAGACATATCCAACACTATGCATCCAAGGGCGCACTAGATATAGAAGGTTTAGGTGAAAAAAATGTACAAACATTGTTAGACAATGGTCTAATAAAAGATACCGCCGATTTATACACTCTTAAAGAGAGTGACATTGCCAAACTAGAAAGATTTGCAGACTTAAGTGCAAAAAACCTTGTTATGTCTATTGGTGCTAAAAAAAATCCATCACTTTCGAAATTTTTATTTGCACTAGGTATTAGGCACATAGGAGCGCAAACTGCAATTGATATTGCAAATAGGTTTGGTTCACTAGACAAAATCAAACTAGCCGGTTTAGATGAACTACAGCAAATAGAAGGTGTAGGCGAAGTTGTGGCAGAAAGTCTAGTTGCTTGGTTTAGCGATGTTCAAAATAAAAATTTATTAGACAAATTTACAAAAAATGGGGTTGTACCAAAAAATGTAAACAGGGTAGATGGTCCACTAGCAGGCAAGAGTTTTGTAATAACCGGTGCCCTGAACTCGATGGATAGAGAGCAGGCTGCAGACAAAATAAGGGAGCTTGGTGGTGTTTTTCAGTCTTCTATTGGTAAAGGAACAAACTATCTTGTTGCGGGGGGAAGTGTTGGCAGTAGCAAGTTAAAAAAGGCCGAACAATTCAAAACGGCTATTATTAGCGAAGAAGAATTTTTAAATATTCTCAAGCAACGGTAACAATTAAAAAACCAATTAGTGTTATTATTTATGAGATATGAACCGTAAAAACTCCCTATTTTGTTTTTCGCCGCCGGTTATGATAGCAACTTTTATGCTTGAAATCGCTATGGCTGTATATGTTATTTTTAATTATAGACACTTATTTGTAGCTAGGTTAATAACAGCTACATTGTTATGTTTGGGTTCATTTCAGCTTGCAGAATGGATGGTTTGTCAAGGAGCGATGGGCATTTCTAGCATGGGTTGGGCAAAAATAGGTTTTGTAGCTATTAGTTTTTTACCACCACTGGGGATACATATTTCAAATTCTATAGCAGGCAAGAAAAATAATAAACTAATTGCGACTGGTTATGGTTTAGCCGTTGTGTTTAGCGGTTACTTTTTATTTGCTACAAGAGGAATATCAGATTCTATCTGTGGAGGTAATTATGTAATTTTTCAATTGGCACCCGGCGCCGTGAATATGTTCTCGGGTTATTACTACATGATGCTTTTAATTGGCACCGGAATTGCTTTGTACTATTCTGTCAAAACCAAAGATACCAACATAAAGTCTGCCCTACAGTGGATGTCTATAGGCTATATATCATTTATGCTTCCTACAGTTTTGGCGGTAATTCGCTACCCTAGTGCTAGTTCTGGTATACCAAGTATTATGTGTGGGTTTGCAGTATTGTTAGCTTTGATATTGGTACTATTTGTTCTGCCTCGATATCTTGCGTCGTTAAAAACGGTAAGTAGTAATTCAAGCTATAATAAAGACCACAAAACTTCACAAGCTTGATATTACCGTAAAGCTGATATAACAATTCTAATTAAGCTATGATATAATTTTGTCTTGACGGGGCTATAGCCCCGCCTGTCTGGCCTACAGGACGGGCAGGTCAGTTTAAAATAACATATCGCATTAAATTGTAGATAACTATCCTTAAAATTAATAAAACTAGATTATAATATAATTATTGTCTATTTAAAATCGATCATGGGGCTATAGCTCAGTTGGCTAGAGCGCTTGCCTGGCAGGCAAGAGGTCAGGAGTTCGAGTCTCCTTAGCTCCACCATAAATACTTTTAATGTAATTTATCGATAATAATCACATTTAATTGTGTAGAATTAGTTTGTGAAGCCTGTTTTATTTATTGATTTTGATGGAACACTTTGTTTTGATAGATTTTGGCGTAGTTTAGATAGCAATAATTACCAAAAGATACAAAAGTATTTGTTCTACGACAATAGCAAACTCGCCAACGATTGGATGCGTGGTTTATATAGTTCTGAACAAATAAATAAATTAATATCAAAGAAACTTAATTTACCCTATGACAGTTTATGGGAATTATTTGTAAATGACTGTAAAAATATGAATGTGCCCCAAAGTACCCTAGTGGCAATAAATAAACTAAAATCAAAATGGCATACAGTATTAATAACCGATAATATGGATTGCTTTACAAGATTTACTGTGCCGGCGATTAATTTAGATAAATATTTCGATTTAATAGTAGACTCTTATATAAATAAAAAGCTAAAAAAAGATAATAATGGGCAGGTGTTTATTGATACTGCTAATAAACTAAGAGTCAAATTAAAAGACTGTACTTTAATAGATGATTCCAAGAATGCTTGCTTGGTTTTTACGAATCTAGGCGGGCGGGCGCTTACCGTAACAAGCGAAAAGCCGGTTGATTATTGGTTAAGAAAAATAGATTAATCTAATAGTAGTAAATAAACTATATTTTGTTGGTGCCAAGCTGGTTAATTAGTTCGTTTTCTAGGGTAGCCTTGCTTCTGCTTATTCGCCTAAAAGTAACCGGATATTTATCATCGTTAATAGTATAGAATCTAGTTTCTTTGCCGTTCTTTTCGTTGTGCAAAACTTCTTTATAAACACCATCGGCCACCTCGCCAAACACCCATAAACTATCGCACATTTCTATTACTCGCTCGTTTGCTTTATATACCAAATCTCTAGGTATTTTGTCTGACAAAAAATATTTAAATAACATAAAAGGGTTTAGTGGTGTTCGTTTGTTTTCTATGCAAAATTTAGAGATATGCATTTGCCAATAAAAATTGTGCTTAGAATAAGCTGTGTATGTTAAGGGGTAAGATTTGGTAAATCTCAATCTGGGGTGCCACCTAGCAAGATTTTTACCGGATATTACCCATTCCCACATCCATTGCGATACATCATCTAAGGTTACTTCATTATCGTTAATTTGTTTAATTTGTTCACCGCTACTATTGTTAAATTCAAAATATTTAACCACTAAACCCGCCTTCTTGGCAAGATAGATCTCGACCACTACACCGTCTGACAGCTCACCAAAAACCCATAGTTCATTTGACTTATGTATTAGGCTATTATTAGAAATTCTTATATAATCTTTATTTACAAGGCCAGATAAGTTGTAATCAAAATTCATAAAAGGGCTAATTGGGACGCAATTATTAAGCAGTACAAATTCAGAAATTAAAGTTCTTTGGTAAAAATTCTTCTTAGATGTAGACACATATACAATTTTCATTAATATAATAATACCAAAAATAGCGTCCAAAAATGTAATAATTAATAGTATGTTAAACTAAATTTATGCACAATATCGACCTAGATGAACTGTTAAAATTTATCAAGTTAGAGCAGGGTAGATTAAGGGCTCGTTATGGGGTGAATGACGATACACAAAAATGGGCCCTAAAACAAACTGTTAAATTAGGCGAAGAGTTTGGGGAACTTTGTGATGCGGTGCTTTCTGGTATGGGTTCGCAAAGAAATAGCAAAATTTATAAAGAGCTAGAAGCAGAGTTAGCCGATAATCTTATAGTGCTGCTATTATTGGCTGATTCGTTAGACATAGATATTAAAAAAGCCCTTGTTAATAAGATTAAAGTTGTTAATTCTAGGTACCACTAGTTGTTAAACA
>JALOQO010000005.1 GCA_025453305.1 Patescibacteria group bacterium
CCGACCCGCTCGACCCGGAATCGACGCTGTACCTGCAGGTATGCAAGTTAACGAAAACCCACGAAACGGTTTTCTAACAGTTAAGCGCGTAGTTAAGAAATAAATTAACTAATAAATACCAGAATCGTCACCATAATTTATTGGTGGCGATTTTGTTTTAGATATATATTTAGGTTAATATTTATAGGTATGAGCACTTCTGATACAAAGCATATAATCGAAATCGATAAACTTACAAAGAAATACGGCAACAAAACTGTTGTAAAAGGCGTAAATTTTAATATAAAGCAGGGCGAAATATTTGGTATATTGGGCCCCAATGGCGCCGGTAAAACTACTACACTAGAAATGCTAGAGGCGCTTAGGCCTATAGATTCCGGCACGGCAAGACTTCTGGGCTACGATGTGGCTAAACAGCCCAACCAGGTTAAAGCATTAATTGGTGTACAGCCTCAATCTCCAGCTTTCGAGGAAAAAACCACTCTTACCGAAATTTTGTCGTTTTTTGGTTCAATTTATGGCGAAAAGGTTCGCCCAAAAAAGCTCTTAAAAGAGGTAGGCTTAGAAGATAAGGTAAAAGCCTATCCAGAAACTCTATCTGGTGGCCAAAGGCAGAGGTTTAGTATAGCTGTGGCTTTAGTTCATAATCCTAAGGTATTTTTCCTAGACGAACCGACTACCGGTCTTGATCCACAAGCTAGGCGAAATATCTGGGAACTTATAAGAAGTGTTCGCGACAAAGGTGTTACCGTAGTTATGACAACACACTATATGGAAGAAGCCGAATTATTGTGTGATAGGGTGGCCGTAATGGACGAAGGTAAAATTATCGCCCTAGATACCCCCAAGAATTTAATAAATAATCTGCTAAACAAAGGCTTTAAAAAGAAACGAACCATAGAACAGGCTAGTCTAGAAGATGTGTTTATAGATTTAACCGGTAAGGAGCTAAGAGATTAATATGAAAAAATCCTTTTTACCAGTGGTTACATTTACAAAAACTGATATAAAGCGGTTATTTAGAGATAAAGTGGCCATATTCTTTACATTTATATTTCCATTAATTTTCTTATTAATATTTGGTTCGATATTTAGTGGTGATAATAATATTTCGTTTAATATTGCGGTGCTTAATGAGTCAAATAGCCAGTTTGCTAAGAATTTTTCAGATAAATTAAAAGAAAACGATATATTCACAATAAAGCAAGAAATAACAAATATGGATCTTGCCAAAGAAGAGCTTAACCAGGGTACGATTGATGCTGTAATTATATTGCCTAAAGATTTTGGAGAAGTTGGCCAACAAGGCTTTCCAACTGGTCAAGCTAAAGTTGTATATGATCAATCGAGTGAACAGGCTGGCCAAGCGTTAGCGTCTATTCTAGAAACAACATTCGCAGATATTAATAAACAATTCGTAAAAACCGTTGCGCCATTTACGGTTATAAGTGAGTCTACCGCAACTCAAGGCTTAACAGCTTTTGACTACACCTTTGCTGGGCTACTTGGTTTTACTTTGTTATCGCTTGGTATTTTTGGCCCCACATCGGTGTTTCCGCACCTTAAACAACGGGGAGTTCTCCGAAGGTATCATACTACAACACTAAAGGTGTGGCAGTACTTTACGGGTAATGTAATATCCAACGGCTTTACCGGTATTTTAGCTGTGGCATTAATGTTTATTGTCGCTATGGTGGTTTTTGATTTAAATATGAAAGGTAATTATTTAGGGTTGCTAGCAATGATAATACTAGGGGCAACACTAATGTTTGGAATAGGTCTTGCAATTGGTGGCTGGGCTAAGAACGAAAACCAGGCTGCACCGCTTGCGCAGTTAGTAGCATTGCCAATGATGTTTTTAAGCGGCGTGTTCTTTCCTACATTTTTAATGCCCGAATTTTTACAAACCCTTACTACTATTTTACCCTTAACCCCTATTGTAGAGAGTTTTAGAATGATAGTAACAGAAGGCGCCACATTGCTAGATTTAGGCCCTCAATTAGCGCTAATAGGGGTGTGGACTGTAGTTGTATATATTCTAGCCTTCAAACTCTTCCGCTGGGAATAGACATAAGCAATAAACTGTGCTATAATAATATATATGCCAGAAAAAAGTACAGGATTATCAGCATCCCTAACCCCAGAAGAAATAAATACTAGCATTGATGTGAGTCCTCAATTACAAGGGGTCCTTGATTATATAAATGCAATGCAATATCCCAGCCAAATACGAAAGTTCTGGCGTACATTGCCCCGTATTGGATTAGAGAACAGTTTTACTCCTGATGAAATTGACGTTATTGCTGCATCGGCACAGCGAAGAGCTTTTGAGCTATCATCTAAAAGTATTGGTGGTAAAGTAGTTAGCCGGTCACTATCGGCAAAGATTCCTGCAAAAAGAGATCCAGACTGGATGGAGCGTGCTGCGCACGATGATACGCCGCGCTAGTAAGGTATAATAGCAAAATATGTTGTACGATAGCCTGCCAAGGCCTTTTTTTGTGCTTGCACCGATGGATGATGTCACCGATACGGTTTTTCGCCAGATAATTGCGACTACCGCTCCGCCAGATTTATTTTTCACCGAATTTGTAAATGTAGACGGCCTACAGAGCCGCGGTAAACCTAGGCTAATGCATAAATTAGCATATACAGCCAAAGAAAAGCCCCTGATTGCTCAAATATGGGGCAAAACGCCAATAAACTACGAGCTATCCGCAAAAGAGCTGGTTGAAATGGGTTTTGCAGGCATAGATATTAATATGGGTTGCCCGGTTAAAGATGTGGTGAAAAACGGTTGTTGTTCAGCCCTAATTAACAACCGTGACTTAGCCGTAGAAATCATAAAAGCTGTGAAAAGAGGAGCCAAGGGCAGGGTGCCTATAACCGTTAAAACTCGTCTGGGTTGGGATTCTGTAGATTACTCTTGGCACGAACTAATACTAAAACAAGGTATAGATATGCTAACTGTTCATGGTCGTACAAGATCAGAAATGAGCAAAGTACCAGCCAGATGGCAAGACATTGCCGTTGTTAGGGATCTTAGAGATAAAATATCGCCAAAAACGCTAATAGTAGGCAATGGCGATGTTCAAAACAGACTACACGGCGAGCAACTTGCAGCAAAATACAAGCTTGATGGAATAATGATAGGGCGAGCTATATTTAACGATCCTTACATTTTTGCAAAAGAATCCCCCTGGCCTTCTTTAGAACCTATACAAAAGATTGAACTTTATAAAAAGCAGGTAAAACTATTTATTAAGTATTATCCAAATAAAGAACGAAGCCCGCAAACCCTAAAATGTTATGCCAAAATATACATAAATGGCTTTGACGGTGCCAGCAGCATCCGTAGCGAAGTCATGTCAACCAATAGTGCAGAAGAGCTTAAAGTAGTTTTAAGTAGGTATTTGTTGAGTTAATCTATAATTAGAATATGTCCAAAATAATATTTATTAATGGTTATCCAGCGTCAGGTAAAAGTACTTTAGTTAGCCTACTAAAAGAACAAAATATTCAATGTCCGATTATATGCAAAGATGTTATTAAAGAAATACTGTTTTCTAAACTGGAATTAGACAACTACAATAACGGAATGCAGCTTAATAATACAGTTTTGGCCATAATGTTCGAACAAGTATCAGAACATTTGCGCTCTGGCGCTAACCTAATAATTGAAGGTAACTTTAAGCCAGAATATGATCAGGCTGCTATTGATAGCATTTTCAAAGATCTTAAATACAAGGTTTTACAGCTGATGTTGGTGGCTAATAGTGATCAATTACTAAAACGCGATATGCTTCGTCATAAGTCTGGTGAAAGGCATAGTGGTCACACAAGATATGACACCAATACTATAGCTAACCAACTTGAGCAAGTAAGGCCGTTTAACATTAAAGGCTCAAGAATTATTACTATTGATACAAATAATTTTGATTTTGAAGATTATAATAAAATCGTCAATCGTATTGGAAATTATATAGAGTCTTAGCAGCGGTCTGATTTGTATTTAGAACTCCATTTTGCCATGTCTTGAAGAATTACCTGTAAGTCAGATCCTTTAGTAGTTAGTGAATAACTGTATCTAGGCGGCCTTTCGCAGTATAGGCTTTTTACAACAATATCCTCGTCTACCAACTTATTTAAGCGCTGGCTTAAGGTGCGTGGGCTTATTCCTACTAGTATCTTTTCTAATTCGCTAAAAGTTTGCGGGCAAGTGGTAAGTTCTTTAATTAATAAAGGAGACCATTTGTCACCTAGAATTGCTAGCGCCTTAGCTATACAGCCAGTTTTTTGGTTAATGGATTTTTTTAAAGCTGCCGTTGTCATATATACAAGTATATCATAAAAAGGCTTTACAATGTATAGTTAATGAAATACTATGTATGTAGTAACTTTACATAGTAAAGTAATAAATCTATCAAATAGAAAGGAATAATATTTATGGCACATATTCAAGTTATTGTAGGCTCTACCCGCCCAGGTCGCGTTGGGCGAACTGTTGCGGATTGGTTTTTAGCTAATGCTAAAGTTCCAGCAGGTTCAACGGCTGAACTTGTAGATTTAAAAGATATTAACTTACCGTTACTAGACGAACCGATATCAGCTATGAATGATAAATATAGTAAAGATCATACTAAAGAGTGGTCAAAAACTGTATCAAAAGCAGATGGCTTTGTTTGGGTAACACCAGAATACAACCACGGAACATCAGCGGCTCTTAAGAATGCCATAGACTACCTTTATAAGGAATGGACATACAAACCTGTAGCATTTGTAGGGTACGGCGGTATGGGCGGTACTAGGGCCATAGAGAGCCTTGTGGTAACGGCAAGCGAACTTAGTATGTTCCCGTTAAAGTCCCGGTACCATGTTTTAGATGTTTGGTCTGCTATAAATGAAGATGGCAGTATTAAACCCGAAAATATCCGTGGTAATGCCACAAATTTACTAGCAGAAGTAGCTAAAGTTGCCGATGCAACCAAATCTTTGCGCACATAAACAAATTTAGGATTTTAGACAAGTCATAATAATCGGCGCATCTGCGAGATCGCCGATTATTGTTTTTGAATATCATATTTAAGATACAGAAATATCAATTGGTGGGCGCATAGCGCCTAGTAGTTTTAAGGCTTTGTGAACATCGTGTTTAACAAAGTTATCGTAATAATTCTGCTCCGAATATCCGTCTAGTATTCCATCTAAAACAGGTAACACCGCCTGTGAAAGCCATGCCTGATAATGGGGCGCCCATTTTCTGCTACCGCGCCTTGCTGTTATAGAGCAGTTATCTACCATATAGGCTACACCCCGAGCTTTCATAAATGGATTTAAAGAATCAACGGCCTCTATAATTGATTCGTTTACAACCTCGGACCAAGCATGTCCGTGAGATCTTAATACTGTAACTTGAGCCATCATTCCGGCTATATATACACCGGCAACCATTGGATCTATAGTTAAGTTTTTATTCTTAATGCCCTTGTCTCGTACATTTTCTCCAACTCGCCACATTTCTGTACCATCAACCTTTAGCATCGGGATATTGTTGTCGCTATCTGAAACCACCTCTGCGATTTCGCGACCACTAGATACATCAATATATATCTTTTTAGTTAAGTCTAAAAGAACAGGATAGGTGGTGTTATAAGCATTGACAAATTTTTTGTTATCAGAGCCTTTTAATTTATCAACAACACCAATCAAGCCTTCTTTAGAAATCGTGCTTGAAAGCGGCCCTACAAGTGATTCAACTACATCAATATAAGCTTGCTCGGCCGTTGTACCGTTCTGTCTCTTGTTTGCATATAATGCTTCTACGAGACCGTGCACACCACCAAGTAACATTGCTCTTTCACCAAAAATATCAGATCGCCATTCGTTATCTAAAGTTGTTTTAAATGTATAAGGTGCGCCCAGGCACAGTGACCATGCAAGAGCTCTATCTAGAGCTTTTTGCCCCCCTTGATAAACAGCAAAACTGTTATTTATACCGCTTCCTTGTAGATATAGTTTTCTTACAGATGGGCCCATTCCCTTGGGGCAAACCCCAATTACATCAACATCTGGGCGGATTTTTTGCCCTGTAGTAGAAAGATGCCCTATAAAGAAACCATGCGATAATCCAACAGTAGATCCGGCGGGCATCAAAGATATTAGCTCTTGGCCATGGTGCGCCATGGCTGCGTCTGAAATTAAAAATAAAGACATTTCGCTAGTAGATAAGGCTTCTTCTACATTTAACAAAGTGCCGTCTTTCACACTAAAACCCGCCTCTTGCGCCCCTTTTCGTGATTGCGAACTTTTGCGTAAACCAACTACTACTTTGGTATTAACGCCAGCTTTTTTAAGTGTATCCCTAATATTTTGTGCTTGCGCTGGGCCTTGCGAGCTCCAACCAATTATTGCTATTTGCTTTACCCCTGCAAGAGCTTTCTTTAAACCGCTATAATCACCTCTTTTTCCATGCATCACGGTTTCTTTTGTACCGCTTACGGTGATATTTTTAAGCCGATTTTTAAATGTTGTCGATGTAAAAGTATTTGACATATTATCTCCTTAATAAAATTATACTCGCACCACTATAGTGCGAGTATAGACCAGTATTTATAAATAATGAAGTTATTATACATCGCAGCATATCTTAGTAAGTATTTATTTTATTTATCGCTAAGGATAATAGCTAGTACGAGCATAGTGAGTATTAGAAAAATAAAAGCTTCGTTAATGAATAATAGTGCTATTCCACCAGCTAATAACACTAGTATCAAAATAGCTACAACAATAATCGATATTTTAGGAGGGGTTTCGGTATCGTTAGTTACCAAATCGTCCGTATCTCGCTTGATTTTATCTAATACTGTAGGTGGCTGGTTGTTATTTGTTGGTTTATTAATTTCTTTGTCTAGTTCTTGTACTTTTTGATCAAGTTCATCTACCTTCACAACTTGTTCAAGTTCTTGAATTTTCTGCTCAACCTCTTCTAATTTTTGCTCCTTGGGCTTAGTCTCGGGTTCCGCTTTTTTCATAGAAAGCCCTCCTTACACAAGTAACAATATTCTATTAATAATTCGTACGCAGTAATTTATTTAGCAATTGGAAGTATTTTAAGAAAAATTTTAAAATACTTTTTTAGGTTATCCTTAAGCGCGAACTAATGTAAGAGTTATACATCTAACCAAAATAAAAACCTCATTTTGAAATGAGGTTTTTATTTTGGTCGCGGGGACAGGACTCGAACCTGTGACCTTCTGGTTATGAGCCAGACGAGCTGCCACTGCTCTACCCCGCAGCAATAATTTTAAGTAACAGTTTGTAATTATAACTCTACAGATAGTAACTGTCAAATATCAAGGTTCTTGATTTATTGGGTTGCCACTAAAAAAATCAATCCATTTGCGCCAGTTTTGGATTATTGTAGGGGGCTGTGGTTTGGTGGTAGAATCTAAGGTTTTTGGTAAGGGGGTGATAAATGTATTTGCTACACTTTCTGGTACTAAAACTAATCTTTCACCAGGAGATGCTCTATTAAAATATCTCCTAGCCGCCAAATCTAAATAAGCATCAGTGGTAAAATATTCGTTTTTTAACTTTTGATTAGTATTTGTTTGTTCTTGCAGGAAGTTCTCTTGTTTTAAAATAGAGATTTCTTGTTCTAATGTATAATTTTTGTGAATTATTTTAGCCGTGCTATATGTAACCGAAACAGCAACCAATACAATAGCAATTAGCCCTATGGTATGGGCATTTATCTGAAATATTTTATGTAAAAAATTTTGAAATTTTTCTAGCATTACCAATATAGTATATCGTATCTGTTAAACTAAAATCTAATTTGGTATACTATATTAGCTAACTACCTACACGGGGGTGTAGTCAGCCAGATGGCAGACAATCGGCACCCTGTACATTAGCAATCACTTACACCATGGGGGTGTAGCTCAGTGGTTAGAGCAGTCGGCTCATAACCGATTGGTCACAGGTTCAAATCCTGTCACCCCCACCAAAAGTGCTCCCTAGATGGGGAGTATTTTTATTTACGATAGGTCACTCGGCCATTCTGGCCTCAGCACCTTTGCTACGCTTACATTTTCTAAGCAATATATTGTTATACATACACAACTGTCAATGCGCGTGAACTCATACTGCCACTGGCAGTCTTCGGGTTCAAATCCTGTCACCCCCACCAAAAGTGCTCCCTAGATGGGGAGTATTTTTATTTACGATAGGTCACTCGGCCATACTGGCATAAGTATAATAAATGTTTTTTAATTTTATGTTGAGTCAGTTGTTAGCAAATTTAATCCCTATAAATAGCCTAGCCAAAACAGAAGTCGGCAAATTATCTACAACTAAAGTTAATATTTTTTGCTCATGGTATAATTACAACATGAAGAGTAGGGCAAAATATATTCTAAATAATGTAGATTGCCGAAAAGCTATCAAAGAACTACCAGACAATTCTGTAGATTTTATAGTTACGGATCCACCATATTTTATAGACGGAATGGGTGACGACTGGAACGATACTAAATTAAATACAAAAAAATCAAAGTCTGGTGTAGTTGGTGGTCTGCCGGTTGGAATGAAGTTTGATAGAGACCAGGGTCAGAAACTACAGAATTTTTTAGAACCAATTTGTGTTGAATTTTTTAGAGTTCTAAAACCCGGTGGTTTTTGTGTTGTTTTTTCGCAAGGTCGTTTATATCACCGTACAGCTATGGCGTTAGATGTTGCTGGTTTTGAAATTCGTGATTTACTAGGTTGGAAATATGAAGGGCAGGCAAAGGCATTCTCGCAAACCCATTTTATTAAAAAAGATAAATCAATGACAGAAAAAGAAAAGTCAAAATTAATAAAAGAACTTGAAGGCCTAAAAACCCCGCAGCTAAAACCACAAATAGAACCAATGACATTAGCACAAAAACCAAAAGAAGGTACTTTTGTAGAAAATTGGAAAAAGTATCAAGTAGGCTTGGTTGATGTACGTGAAACTCTCGATGGAATGTTCCCTGGAACAGTAATGGAGATTTCAAAAAAAGTTCGCAAGAACGAATCAGAAGCAAACTTAAATCACATGACGGTTAAGCCTGTTGTTCTAATATCTCATTTAATAAAATTGTTTACCCACGAAGGCCAAACCGTGCTGGATCCTTTTGTTGGTAGCGGCTCTCACGGCGTAGCGGCTCTTCAAACTAACCGTAATTTTATTGGTTTTGAAATCGAGCCTAAATACTATAAGATTGCCGATAAACGGTTAAAAGATACTTTGGTAGATAGTAATAAAACAAAATCACTTAAAAATAAAAATCAACAACCGTTTATCTTAAAGTGATTTTAGAAAAACAAGAATCTCACTCTTGACCTGGCTTGAAGATTTATTTAGAAATGTTTTTACAACCCTAATACCGTCATTTGTTTGGGCAATTTCTATTACTCGCCCAGTTTTATCATAGATCCAACGATTGCGATCACATCGGTTACAAATTTGACATTGCGGAATAATGTTGCCCTCTATCAATGGCGCATTCGGATTCATGTGACCTTTTTGTAGACTCACTAGAACGCCTTTTCTAAAGAGATGTTCTTTAGCTTCTTCTGATCCGCAAGTTGCGCAGTGATAATTGTACATTCGTTTAATTTCATTAAAGTCACCAGAAAAACCTTCTCTTCTTTCTTGTGCGAAAGCAGAATACGGCACTTCTAAACCTATCAATTTATATGATCCCGCGGGTATTTTTTGATTTCCTATATCTTTATCACCTCTTTGTCCAGACAGTATATTCCAGCCTTTTTGCATTGAAAGATGCCTTGCCTGCTGAACATCGTTAGTTTTAGGATAGTATTTTTGAATAAAATTAGTAAGCTGCTCTTTAGACAGAACTTCTGTATTCGGGTAACCCCTTGCTAACCTTACCAGAACTAGAGCATCTTTTGTGTAGGTTCCATATTTGTTTTTTAGTTTGGGCATAGAAACACCTTTTACTGCAAGATATTTTTTATGATATTCTTCGATCAGTTTATATGTAGTTAATATTTCGTAATCTGACATAACACTTAGTATTATAACTATTTTTATAAATTAAACTAATTTAACTTAAAAAGTATATTGGTTAGTAGCATTCTAAATATAGGTAATATATAAGACACTAACAGAATATTATTTTACTGGGTATTCTTGTTTAACAAAATCAGTAATATCGTTAAAAATATTTTTAGCAAATGATGGCGCAAAATTTTGCTGTTCATCTAACACGCTCATAGCCCAGTCGTAACTTATATTTTGTTCTTTATATGTTTGCCAGTCATCTAGCGCACCTTGTACCCAAGCTTGTATTTTATCAACAATCCATACAAATTTGATTCGTTATCGTTTTTAAGATCATAATCCCTAGCCACATTTATTAAAGATTTAAAATTAGAAAGCTCGGATTCTATTTGAGATAGAAATGCTTTTTCTTTTGCTTCTTTAGCCACCCTTTCGGATTTAGAGGAAAATATGTTTGTATCGCCTGCATAAATCTCGGCAAAGTCATGCACCATGGAATATTTAAGAACTTTTTCTAAGTTTAGATCTAGATTATGCTTCTCGATAATGTACCAAGCAAGCATTGCCACACTATAACTATGCAGTACATCATCTTCTTTGTTTTTAGATTTTGGGATATAGTGATTGCGTTTAACCGCCTCTAGGCCGTTGCATAGTTCCTGGAGCTTTAACAAAGTATTATCGATTGTTACCATTTAGATAATTATATACAGAGCAATAAGTTAATACCATGATTTACAGTTAGGTTTCAGATTTTATTAATCTAAATATAATATTACTATAAAAAATTTATTGGTTTGCTGGAATATTTAGCGCATTCAGGAAATCTCTAATATCCTTGTAGGCCTCTATAGATTTAAATTCCTCTAATGTATTAAAAGTTTGAGAATCTTTTCCTGAAATTATAATTGATAATTGTGAGGGCTCTGTATTGCCACCCTTAGGTTTAACCCCGAAGGAATTTAAAAATATTTGACTCTCTTGACCAGCATTATATTTAGTTTGCGTTGAGTCCATTACATAGGCGTTGTCATAAACACCGTTACTATTTTTGTAAATTATTGACGAAAACTCTCGATTATTAGTTTTATCTAACCCTGTTATTACATCATCAATCATATATTTTGGCTCGTCACCAGTGAATCCACCAAAAAATACATATGAATAAAGGGTAATTTTAGAGTTATCGTTTGCTGTTAATGTATATGTTTCAAATGCTGAATTTGGATCTGCGTTTGCATTAATCTCTTTTGTTAATACTAGGTATTTAGGGTACTTAAAACTTGCCTGTACCAATTCAAAATTTGCTGTTTCCCAATTAACATATTGGTCTTTTGCTGAATTAATTTCTTTGTTTGACTCTTCTATCTGTTGGGTTGAGTTTGCTCCTGTAAGGGGTGTATCGGAAGATTTGTTAGTTTGACGTTCATAAATCAACCAACCAACCGCTACAACTAATCCAAACACTACAATAACAATCACTATTTCAACAATACTTAAACCTTTTTTATTATTATTCATTATGATTCTTCTTAAGTTAATAATACACCATTTTTAACCCAAAAAACCCGTTTAGCGTTCCGGGCGGTTTTCTGGGTATTCATTATTGTTATGGATTATTGGTCTAGTTTATTCGGTAATAGGAGTTTTCGTTTTCTTTGAAAATAATCAATAAAATGCCCTATATAAATGTGAGGTCCTTTTATTGGTGGGTCGTCGCACGAATTGTTAGCACCAATTTTCTAGGAACTTATTAAAGATCTAATTTACTTAATACAACTCATAGTTTAGTGATAGATATAATATAGCTTCAATTCTTAATTTGAACTACTATATTTTTCGATAGCAAGCTCAATTGCGGAGCTGAAAGCTGATTTTAATAGATTAGCTTTTACGGCATCGAATTTTAGAGTTTCTTGATCATGTGTTATTGCGGTGTTGTATTCGACTTGTAAAGACTGTACCACTGTAGATATTCCAATTGCTTCAAGTTCTGTTTGGTTGCTCGAAGTACTGTAGCGACTACAAACATAACCACCTTTAAAAACAAGATTTAGATGTATTTCGTGAGGCAACTGTCGCTTTTCAAGCTCTATTCTAAAGTAATCTGCTAGTAGTTCCATAAATACGGGATCGCAACTAGTTTGTCCACCATCATGTGCATGCGCACTCTCTTCACTACCCCTATTAGATAAAATAATTGGTGGCATTGTGACTACTTCTCCGGCTTCGTTTCTGCCAATTGGGTAATTAGCTGTATTGTCCCAGGCAACTACAAAAGTTGGTTGGTTTCTTTGAGCAAGTAAATCAACTATTTTTTCATGATAAGGTTTGTGTAATTTACCAATAAGTTCGATTTTCTCTAGGTCAGTTAGCTCTAGGCCTGGTAGCCAAATATTATTTTTGGGCTTGCCGAAATCTTTCTCTGGAAAAAGAGTAGGGCTGTCGGGAGCTCGATTAAGGTCCCCGAGGGCTCTGCTACACATAGCAATTAGCGTCCATAGACCGTTTAGAGGAACAGTAATAGCGGTTCCATAATCAGAAAATCGTTCACATTGTCCTTCTGTTAAAGCAACTCTTTCAGAGAATCCACCATATTCATGGCTGGCATGATGGGCAGAATATATAACAGGTACATTTCCGCTACCTTCTAAAATTTTCATAATAATTAATCATAACATTTATGCAAAAAAAAACAAGCACAAGCTTTTTGGTGACCCCGGCGGGATTCGAACCCGCGATCTTCTGGATGAGAACCAGATATCCTAACCGCTAGACGACGGGGCCAATAAAGCTAGTAATAATTGTAGTATAAGATAGGCTAAATAAGCAAAAAGTAGATTGTTAGCGGTTAAGATATCCTACCCAACAGTATTATAATTAACTGCTCGTAGAACTTCTGCCCTGGTGACCCTACCTTGATCATCAATCTTTTTAGCTAATTTCTTAGCATCACTATTATCACCGTTATTGGCTAGTTTTAAGGCCGCTTTAGCAACTTTGTATTCTATATCGTCGCGTGCAACAACGCCAACTTGTGTGCCTTCGCTATCAAACTTATCGGTCATTTCAAGCGCTTTTTCATAAAAACCACCGTCTGCCAATTTATTAGCCGTTTGATTCATTATTGTTTCTACTTCGTCTGTTATTATTACTCGATATTCTTCACCAATGTCATCAAAACTACCTGCTACTGATAACGCTTCTCCAAAAAAACCACCGTCTGCCAGTCTATAAACATATCCAGCCAAATGCCTCTCAACGGCATCGCGTGCAACTTCATTTACAACTTCACCATCACCATCAACATTATGTACTGTACTTAGGGCGAGATCTGCAAAACCTTGATTAGCGAATGCTCTGGCTCTATTGTAAATAATCCAATCAACTACATCTCGTACATCATCTCTTTTAACGACTCCTCCATCACTTAGTTTTTGGATTTTTAAATCAGCTGCGGCAATATCTCCATTGCGAGCATCATCTATGGCAGCTAGTGCCTCGTCATAGATTATTTGATCCAAACTAGTTAGGCTATTTTTGTCTATTTTGTAAAAAGCTAAATCGCGCTCATTTGGTGGCATTTCTTGCAAAGCTATCCTATCGCTAGACCCTCCGGGAACAATTGTAGTTTGGCTATTCGGTTTATTTGCGTCTTGGGTAAGATCAGGCGCCTCGCAACTGCTATAAGCAACTAATAATGGCAAACTTAAAACTGCCGGGCGTAAATAACTGGGTAATTT
>JALOQO010000006.1 GCA_025453305.1 Patescibacteria group bacterium
AATGGTGTTGAAATTGTAGCTCTGTCTATGGGCGGTAATGGGCGATTCCCGTTTATGGCCTCAACAAAATCCTTAAGATTATTCGCGCAGTAAATGTTTTTTATATCTATATGTTTAGCGTGCTCTTGGTTTAATGCGGGGATAAACACAAGACTTCGTTTTTTATTTTTTACCGATTTAAGCATTCCTATTATCCCGCGAGCTGGTTTTATATCGCCATCTAGTCCTAACTCACCAATAGCAACCAGGGTGTCGATGTCGGCACTGTGGGGGTGTAATTGTTTATCTGCTTGCAGTATAGATAATGCTATAGCTAGATCCAAGCTAGAGCTGCTTTTAGGTATATCAGCGGGAGCGAGGTTAATTACTATTCGTTTTTTTGGAAAACTAAATCCAGATGAGGCAATAGCCGACCTTATTCGTTCCTTTGATTCGTCTACTGCCTTAGTAGCTAAACCAACTACCGTCATAGATGGCAGGCCGTTTGTAATATTGCACTCTATTTCGACTAGTACGGTTTGGTAGCCATTGAGTATGGGTGATATAATTTTCATCTAATAACTATATTACAATACGATAACTATTAATGATATTAATTTAAGAAAACAACGACCTGCGAGAAGCCGTTGTTTTTAAAGAAATTTATTTTACTTTTTGTTTTTGAGTACTTAATTTACTCAAGTACTACCCCTATAATATGGATAAACATAAGCCTTGTCAAACATATTTTTATTTTATTACTCAAATGCATAACTCACTTTAATATTTGTTTATGCTAGTTGTTCGATTCTGTTTTGGTAAATAACTAGCTTTTATTAAAATATAGATATAATCTTGAGTATGAATATAAGAGTATTAGACAAGCAATAAATTAGCAGTTACATATTAAGGGGATTATCTTAATAAAAGTAAACACAGTATTTAATATAAGTGTTAAAATGTGCAACCTTAATTAGTTACAGGCTATAAAAGTAGTAAAAAAAACAACTAAAAAAATTACTATATTACAGATACAAGTAGTAAAAAACACAACTAATATACTTGACTAAATTAATTGTATTTGCTAGTATTTAGTCAGTAAGTAAACTAACAAAAACTTACAATAAAAAATCGTCGCCCTCAATGCCTAAACGGCAACGAGAGCGGTCAGTCAAAGCTCTAAGTGGTGGTAAGCGCTAATAAGTTATTTATATAGAGCGGATTTACCGCCACAGAGCTCCAAGTTTAATTATATTTGTTGGTAAATATCCGCCTGGTTGGGGGCGGATATTTGCTAATAATATGAGATACTAAAATAAGTATGACAACAAATAAACCAATAGCATTTTCTATAATAACTCTGTTTGTATCAGTTTTAAGTATATTATTAATTACAGCCACAAGAAGTCCTGGTGTAGATAATTATTTAGTAATATTTACCTTAGTGTTTTTAATATATATTGCTTCGACTTCTTTCATATTTATAGTACTTTACCTTTTAAAATTTAAGTCTGTTAAAACTAATCTAATGTATGCTATGTTATTGGGTTGTTTCCCCCCCGCAGTATTAATACTATTATCCATTAGACAGGCTAATGCTTTTGATATCATCATATTATTAACTACCGTAATGGCGATTTTAGGCTACATAAACTATAAATCGTAAAAATAGTATAAACATTATACTAGCTATTTGTTATACTTATCTCTGATGGATAATAAACAGCCAGCCGGTGTAGAGGCACTACCACAAATACCCGTTAAACAAGAAAAATTACCGGGTCAGGTTGATGTTTATGTTCAGAAAAGCCCAGAAGTAGGTAATATTCCGATGCCTGGTGAAAGGATGAGTGCCGCTAATGATGCGGTTCAGCAAGCAATGGCATCTGTTCAGCCGGTAGCAACGCAAGCCTTAGCTAACGATGATGACAGCACGCAATCGACATCGAGTTTAAGTGGTACTTCTTTGATAGCGCAAGACAGCGATATAATTGAAAAAATCTGGATAGATATGGCTAAAAAAATTGTTGCAGAAACCATCGGCGACCCGCATTCAAAAACTAAAAAATTAACCGGATTAAAAAAGAACTATTTAGAAAAACGCTACGGCAAGCAATTAAAGGTAGCAACTGATGAAAGCGGAAAATAATACTTTACTGGGTGGTAATTAATGAATGAATCAGTAACCTTTACATTTGTTGTAGTAGGGGTGATTATACCATTGATGTTGGCCGGGTTAATAATATTTGCGCGGAAAAGCCTTAGAGAAGCCAAGAACTATGAACGAGGTCTTAAGATGGTGCCTTTATTGATCCATCTACCACCAATGAGCGATGATATAGACAATAAAGGTAGGGACGCCAGAGATATTGCCGACGAAACTATATTTAAAGCACAGACACTTTATACAATATTATCGAGTACGGCTAAAAAAGGATTTAAGAGTAATTTGTATGGACAGCGTCATATAAGCTTAGAAATTGTAGCCCAAAAAGGGATGGTATATTTTTATACAGCAGCTCCCATAACTCTTGTACCGGTTATTGAACAGGCTGTAATGAGTGCTTATCCAAATAGTAGGCTAGAAGAAGTGGCGGAGCACAATATATTTAGTCCGGTAGGTAAGTCTAGTGGAACGGTGGGTGGTGAACTGGTATTAAAAGATTCTTTTGTGTTCCCGATTGCCACATACCAAGAGATTAAAAGAGATACAATGCAGGCTCTTTTAAACGCATTATCTTCTCTTGAAAAAGATGATGGAGTTGGCATACAAATACTACTTAGGCCAGCAGGGGCCAAGTGGGCCCGCAAATCAAAACAAAGAGCAGATAGCTTAAGACAGGGTAAAAAAACAAACGATCGCGCCGGATCGGCGATTTGGTGGTTAACGGAAATTTTTACCGCACCCGTTAAACCACCAGAAGAAAAGAGTGCCTCAGACAAGTTAGATAATCCTGTATCTAGTACCGATCAGGGCAGAGCAGATGCAATAGATGAAAAAGCTAAACATGGAGGATATGAAGTATTAATAAGGGTAGTTGCATCATCTAATATATCTCATAGATCACAGGTGGTATTAAATAATGTTATAGGAGTGTTTTCGTTGTTTGATTCTCCCGGCCGTAATGGTTTTAAGTATGTTCCGGCCAAAGATATTGATAGTTTCGTGCTTGCTTATGTACTTAGGTTTTTCCCGCCTGAATCAAACCGCACTATTTTAAACGATATCGAACTTGCTACGATTTTTCACTTACCCGATTCATCAAATGTTCCTACCACACAGCTCGAAAGGCAAGCATCTAAGCAGGTTGATGGTCCTCGTAGCATAATGGATGAGGGTGGTCTGCTGTTGGGCTACAATGTTTTTAGGGGCGTAAAAAAGCCTATTAGATTAAGTGAAAATGATAGACGAAGGCACGCTTACATAGTTGGCCAGACCGGTACAGGTAAATCTGTATTTCTAGAAAATTTAGCACTTCAAGACATGATAGAGGGCCGAGGTTTTGCTTTTGTGGATCCGCACGGAGACACAGCCGAAACCTTGTTGGGGATGGTACCAAAAGAACGAACAGAAGATGTTATATATTTTAGCCCAGCAGAGATGGACTACCCTATGGGGCTAAACATGTTTGAATTCCATAATGAAGACGAAAAGGATTTTCTAGTTCAAGAGGTTATCGGTATGCTCTATAAGCTTTATGATCCACAGAGGCAGGGTATTATTGGCCCAAGGTACGAACACATATTTAGAAATTGCGCCCTATTATTAATGGCCGATCCAAGCGGTGGAACTTTTATTGACATTCCAAAGTTACTCACCGACTATGAATTTGCCAAACAAAAACTAAAATATACCAACGACAGGATGGTTTTAGACTTTTGGACAAAAGAATTCCCCGCATCGCAGAGATCTAACGAAGCCGGTGAAGTTAACGCTTGGGTTATCAGTAAATTTGGTGCTTTTATGTCTAATGAAATGATGCGTAATATAATTGGTCAAAATACCAGTTCGTTTAATATTCGCAAAATAATGGACGAAGGCAAAATATTGTTAGTTAATCTTAGTAAGGGTAGAACTGGTGATTTAAATTCTAAACTTTTAGGTATGATTTTTGTTATGAAGTTTCAGGCGGCCGCCATGAGCAGAGCAAATATTCCAGAATCCCAAAGACGAGATTTTTGTTTATATGTAGACGAGTTTCAAAACTATTCGTCTGAATCTTTTGCTACAATCTTGAGCGAGGCTAGAAAGTTTAAATTAAATCTAATTGTAGCTAACCAGTTTACGACCCAATTACAAGACGAAGTAAGGGATGCGGTGTTTGGTAATATTGGTACAATAATTTCACACCGCGTAGGTAACCAAGACGCCGAGGTTCTAGAGAAATATTTTAGGCCAATTTTTGACATCGATGATTTACAACAACTTCCTAACCATAATACTATCGTAAAGATGCTAATTAGCGGTGTACCTACTCAACCATTTAGCATGGCTAGTTTACCGCCATTAGGACATACAAATAAGCAACTAGCCGACGCCCTTAGACAGTTATCATCTGTAAAATATGGTCGACCCAGAGCAAAAGTAGAAAAAGAAATATTTGACAGGCTAACAACCCAGGAACCAGAGAAGCCAGCCGGGGTTGGGTCGGGATTTGGGTCATCTTCTTTTGGTGGTGGGTTTGGAGGGGGCCTTGGCGGCGGGTTTGGATCACCGGCTGCGCCACCTAAACCAGCTGGCCAAGGTTCGTTTCTGGATGATTGGTTGGCAAAAAGAAAAGCACAAGAGGCGGCAAAGGCCACACCTTTAAATACTTCCGCACCGACAAATAGCCCTACGCCACCCCTTTTAACGCCTAAACCAGCGATATCTACCAATGTACCATTAACAAATGAATCTAGTCAGTTGGCTAAAAGCGATGCTGTGGTATTTGATAGTGATTCTAATAAACCCCTAGATAACAAAACGAATAATTTAAGTAGCTCACAAGGTGCAGGTGCGGTAGATTCTAGTATTGATAAGATGGCAGGTATGCCAGTAACTAATAGTAACAATATAAAAGAACCGGTATCAGAAAAATCAAACACTGGTTCAGAAGAAGTAATATCTATAGCCGAAAAACTCAAAGCAAATCTAAGAGCTGAAATACCAAAAGATTCGCCAGAGCCAATTGCCGATAAGCCGAATCCAATAGAACAAGTTCAGAACGACCCTGTAAAAATAATAGCAAAATCAGGATCTGATGGATTATTAAAACATGATGATACTATTCATATTGATAATGAGGGCAAGTTTACAGACTATACTGTGAAGTAGTTTTAGCGCTTCTTAACCAATGATTTTAGTGGGCTATACAGAATATCAAATATCACAAACACAACAAAACCAATTATATATAGGAAAAGGAAAAGACTGTAAGGTATCTCGAATCCAATCTTCTTTGCGATAAACAATACAATTAACCCACCTATAACCATAAAAATACCTCCGCCCAAAATACCGCTTGGTCTGGCTATGGTTTTTGACGCTAATTCGCTGATATTTTCTACGGTATCATTGTGTATCAGCCGGCTAAACATTCTTTCCCTAGATGATAAGTGGGTTTGGATGTCTTTAACAGTTTGGTGGTATACTTGTTTTTTAATTGTTTTCGTGAGGTAGTGATGATGTTCTGGTTTGGGTGGATTATTGTAGTTGGTATCGAATTGATCGATACTTTTAGCATGTAATTCGGCTGTTTTTCTTGCAGAATTTATATCAACAATAGTATCCGAATTATTGTTTAAATTTTCATGTTTTTTTAGGAGAGATTTTTTTGATTCATGACTATACTGATTGACTTCAGCGTTTCTTTTTAACTCGTGGTTATTGCTTGGTGCTGTTTCGTGTTTCATGTGTTATACCCCTGATTGAAATTCCTTTTGTACTATAATTAATTCTTTTGAGAGAAGTCTATTTCGATAATAGAAATACCCAACTGTTACAACTAGTACAAAAAGCGATATAAAACCAGTAGAAGGACCTGTGTTTGGCAGGGTACTTACCGATTCTTCGACAGTCTTTGAAACTGGTTTTTTAAGATTCACTACAACTGTTCGGCCGTATTTATTGTGCATAGAAAAATCAAACGACAACGGATTAGAGACCGATACGGGGGTGGCTGGTAGGGGGTTTAGCACTTCTACGGAAAAAGTTTTAGTTATGGTTTGCTCAGGATTAATTGTAACAGCCGGCCAGGAAAGTTTAGATGTTTCTTTATTAAAATTAGCATCTCCTAAATCTATAATCTTGGCATATTCTAAGATATCTCTAATATCTTCGCTGTACTCACCGTCTAAAGGTAGGTTAACCGCCGCTACAGTACCTTTATTGGTTATGGTTAAGTTATATATCAGTATGTCACTTGGATTTGCGATAGTATTATTGGCGTTATCAATTTTTTGAGTTTCGTTTTTAACAAATTTGTCAGTTATCAAAATTGGGGTTTTGGTGCTTGGTTGTTTTATTGTATCGGTTAATGAACAAGAGCTACTGGGCTGTACTTCTCCGGCCAGGGGTTCTACATCTGCTTTTATTATGTATTCGCCCGAGCTACTAAAGCTGTAAATTAGACTATAGCTATCATCTGAACCAGGATTTGCTTGAGACCCTATTTTAATACCATCTTTATAGTAATTTACACTTTTTATTTTACCACCAGGCTGCATGGTGGTATTTACTTTATAAATTCTCTCGTTCCATGTATTTCCTACTGTAGACTTTAAGCTACTGCATATAATTTGAGGTACTGGGCATGTTTGATCGTAGGGTAACTGAGATCCGTCGGTACATGTAATTTTGCAAGCCCCTATGCCTTCTGGCGGGATAGGCAACCCGGAGCCGGGACATTTAGGTTTACTAACAGTAACACAGTTATCGCTTTGAGCTGATTTTTTAATTGCGTTAGAGGACTCTATGGTTGAGATATTACATATTTGTTTGTTAGGCATTGATGTGGCTTTTGTAGCTAAGCTTATTTGTTGCCATTTTGTACCGCCACCCAAGGAGCCATTCTTACCAGAGGCTTTCCAAACTAGATTTCTACCCTGTCTGCTAAAATCGAGATCAGCCGTAGATGATTGAGATATAAATTCAAGCCCTTCAGGTAAGCTGTCTTTTATAACGATATTATCTGCAGAAACAGGGCCACTGTTTCTAAATCTTATATCATATTTAACCTCGTCGCCCTCATTAATATTAATAGATGTGGTTAGAGTTTTGCTAATCTCAAGGTTGGGCTTCTTGGCTCCTTTTTCGTAAACGATATTGCCACAACCTTTAAGTAGTATCCAAAAACGAAAACCATATTCAGAGATACCGGTTATGGCTGGATAGCCATTGGGGTATTGTTCTTTGCGCCAATAACTAAGGGGAAATTCATATATTCCACCGTCTACCGCACCGGGAATATTAATAAAAGTATCCGCCCATCTGGTGGTGCTTCTAGATGTGTTGATGTAATTAGACTCGTTGTCTTTTACGGTGGTGCTGGTCGATCTTTCTATCTGACTCTCTTTGATACCATAATAATTAAATATTGCTTTAATATCTTTTCTTCCTAATGTATCCTGATTGTTTCGATAGGCACTTAAGACATCTTGTTTGGTTTTAGCTCCATATATAATATCACTTCTATTAGTAGCCAAACTTGATTGGGGCGGGAAGGCGATAATAAATAGCTGTAATCCAAAACCTATCAGTAATATTAATACACCCAATCTCCTTACTGATTGTTCTTGTTTAAGCCTATTAGAATAATGGGCTACTTCAGCTAACAGGGTAGGCTGAAAGGGTAGATTTGAAATTAATTTTCGGAACATCTTTATATCTTTATGAACACTAATTTTACTCTTATATTTAATCAAGTTATTTAATACTTTGCAATATCCTTATGGTTGTATCTTTTTTATAAAACATCTATAATGGTATCTGATAATATTACTTAATCTGATTTGAGGGTATGGGTAAAGATACAAAAAGCGCCGCGCCCGCCTATGACGCTGGCCAAATTCAAGTTCTAGAAGGCTTAGAGCCTGTTCGTAAAAGACCCGGTATGTATATTGGTGGTACCGGTAAAGATGGCCTGCACCATCTTATAAAAGAAATTGCCGATAACTCGGTAGACGAAGCCATAGCCGGGGAAGCTAGTGAGGTTATTGTCAGGTTGCTAGCAGATGGGGGCGTGATGGTTTCGGATGATGGTAGGGGTATACCTATAGATTTACATCCCAAAACTGGTAAAAGTACGCTTGAAACAGTATTAACAATACTGCATGCTGGTGGTAAATTTGGTGGTGGTGGTTACAAGGTTTCTAGCGGTCTTCATGGTGTTGGTGTTAGTGTTGTTAATGCTTTATCCGAAAAGCTGATTGCACAGGTACACAAAAATGGCAACATCTATCAGCAAACATACTCCAGAGGTGTTGCTACGACTAAATTAGAAGTAGTGGGTAAAACAGATAGAACCGGTACAACAATAAGTTTCTGGCCAGATTCAAGCATAATGCAAGAGACTGTTTTTGATTATGACTGGGTAGTAGACTATCTTAGACATCAAGCTTATCTTACAAAAGGTGTGCGAACATCTGTTTTTGATGAACGATCTGGTCAGGAATATTGTTTTTATTTCGAAGGCGGTATTCAGAGCTATGTAAGACACCTTAATATCGGGCGAGATGTTGTGGGTGATAAGATTTTTTATGTTGATAAGCAAGTAGACGATGTTGGTATAGAGGTAGCCTTGCAGTATAACGATAGTTTTAACGAAACGGTAAAAGCATTTGCCAATAATGTTTTCAACCCAGATGGCGGTACTCATATGGTTGGCTTTAGGGCTGCTTTGACCCGTGTCATTAACGACTATGCCAGAAAAAACGCAATCCTTAAAGAAAAAGAAGATAATTTGTCTGGAGACGATGTAAGAGAAGGTTTGACGGCAGTTATATTGGTTAAGATACCTGATCCGCAGTTCGAGGGTCAAACCAAAAATAAACTTGGCAATCCAGAGATCCGTGGTTATGTCGAAAAGGTAATGACCGAATACTTCTCTTACTACCTAGAAGAAAACCCTGCAGTTGCAAAGGGAATAATTGGTAAGGCGCTTTTGGCAGCTAGGGCGCGCAAAGCTGCTAGGGCCGCACGGGATAGCATTATTAGAAAAGGAGTTCTAGATGGAGCGTCTATGCCCGGTAAATTATCGGATTGCTCATCGAAAGACCCAGAGAATTCTGAACTATATCTAGTAGAGGGTGATTCGGCCGGAGGTTCAGCTAAGAGTGGTCGTGATAGTAAAACTCAGGCCATATTGCCGCTAAGAGGTAAGGTTTTAAATGTTGAACGAGCTCGACTAGATAAAATGCTAGCCAACAACGAAATTGTAAGTATGGTCAAAGCAATTGGGGTTGGAATTGATGAGCAGTTTGATATGAGCGGCCTTAGATATCATCGTATAATAATTATGACCGATGCTGATGTTGATGGATCACATATCAGTACATTACTTTTGACTTTCTTCTTTAGATATATGAGCCCAATTATAGAAGGTGGGTACTTGTATCTAGCTAAACCGCCGCTTTTTGCTATAAAACAATCATCCAAAATTCACTATGCATATTCAGATGAAGAACTCGAAAATATTATAGACAAATTAATCGAAGACAGAAAAGCCAACGGTGTTAAGCTAGATATTTCTGAAGACAAAAGGAAACAGGCCGGCGTATCAGAAGTACAACGATACAAGGGTTTGGGTGAAATGGATGCTGATCAGTTATGGAATACTACCATGAATCCAGAGAACAGGGTTTTGGTACAGGTAAAGATTGAAGATGCCGAAAAGGCAGATGCAATTTTTAATAAACTAATGGGCGAAGAGGTTGACTTGCGTAAAAACTTTATACAGTCGAGAGCAAAATTTGTAAAGGATTTGGATATTTAAAATGGCAGAAGATGTAGTAAATGATACACCAGAATTAGAAATAATTAATCCACAGACACATTCTAAAAGTGTTGAACTGACCTCTGTTGAGAATGTAATGGAAGACAGTTATTTGAGGTATTCGATGAGTGTTATAGTGTCTCGTGCATTGCCGGATGTTCGTGATGGACTAAAGCCTGTTCATCGTCGTATTTTATACACCATGAATCTAGAAGGGCTTCGTGCTAGTGCCCGGCACCGTAAATCAGCGACCGTAGTAGGATCGGTAATGGGTGATTATCATCCTCATGGTGACGCCGCAATTTATGATTCGATGGTTCGTATGGCACAAGATTGGTCTATGCGCTATACACTTGTAGATGGCCAAGGTAACTTTGGCTCTATGGACGGCGATCCACCAGCAGCAATGCGCTATACCGAGGCTCGTATGGCTCGAGTAGCCGAAGAAATGCTTGTAGATATTGATAAAGACACGGTAGATTGGCGTGACAACTACGATGGCCGAAAGCAAGAGCCGACCGTTTTGCCAGCTAAACTACCTAACTTACTATTAAATGGTCAAATTGGTATTGCTGTTGGTATGGCTACTTCTATTCCGCCACATAATCTAGGCGAAATAGTCGATGCTACCATACATCTTATTAAAGAGCCAGAATCTACCGTAGAGGATTTGCTTAAATATGTTAAGGGTCCTGATTTTCCAACGGGTGGAATAATATATGGTAACGAAAGCCTTAAGAGCGCATATTCAACCGGTAGGGGTGGGATAGTTGTAAGGGGTGTTGCCGATATAGAAGAAAGAGCAAAAAAAGGTACGCACAGAATAGTAATATCGGAGATACCCTACGGTTTAAACAAGGCTTCATTAATAGAAAAAATTGCCGATTTAGTTAAAGATAAAAAAATTATAGGCATATCCGATCTTAGGGATGAGAGTGCGAGAGGAAACGTAAGAATAGTAGTAGATTTAAAGAAAGACGCTTATCCCAAAAAGATATTGAATCAACTTTATAAACAAACCCCGCTTCAGACTTCTTTTCATTATAATATGCTAGCTCTGGTGGACGGTATACAGCCAAAAGTGTTAAATATCGTAGACATCCTTCAAGAGTATGTAAGGCATCGTCAGATAGTTGTCAGAAGGCGCACAGAATTTGAACTAAAAAAGGCCGAAGCTAGAGCCCATATACTAGAAGGATACAAGATTGCATTAGATAATATAGACGAAGTAATTAGACTAATAAGGGCATCAAGTAATGTAGAAGAGGCTTCTAGCTCGTTAATGAAAAAATTTGGTCTTTCTGAAATTCAAGCAAAATCAATTCTTGCCCTACCGCTAAGAACTTTAACCGGCCTAGAAAGACAAAAAATTGAAGATGAACTTAATGAGCTAATTAAGCTAATTTCTGAATTAAAGGCAATATTAGCTGATGAGCAAAAAATTCTAAAGATAATCGTTGATGAGCTTAAGGCGCTAAGAGATAAATATGCCGATGAAAGGCGAACAAAAATTGTACCCCAAGAACTTGGTAAATTTAGTGACGAAGAGCTGATACCTGACGAGCAAGTTGTTATAACATTAACAACAGAAAACTATATTAAAAGAAGCCCCGAGGCTGAATATAAAAGGCAGGGTCGTGGGGGTAAGGGTCGAAGGGGTATGACCACTAGAGATGAAGATGTAATCGAACATCTTGTTATTACCAGCACACACGACTTTCTATTGTTCTTTACTAACAGGGGTAGAGTCTTTAGACTAAAAGCTTACGAGGTACCTACCGCCGGACTTAATGCTAAAGGGGTAGCGATAGTTAATCTGTTACAACTACAACCAGAAGAAAAAGTTAGTGCAGTTATTAAAATCAGTAAAACCGAAGAACAGGGATATTTACTAATGGCTACGGTCAAAGGAGTTGTTAAGAAAACAGCATATGATCAATATAAAAATGTACGAAATTCAGGCTTAATAGCTATTAACCTGGATGATGGGGATGAGCTGAAATGGATAAGATTCACAAATGGAGATAATGAAATTGTTATATCTACATCACTGGGGCAAGCCAATAGGTTTCATGAATCAGAGGTCCGCCCGATGGGAAGAGTATCTAGGGGGGTTCGAGGCATTAGATTACGTCCTAAGGATTTTGTTATTGGTATGGATGTTGTTCATGTAGACTCCAATATATTTGTAATTAGCGAACTTGGGTTTGGAAAGCGAACAAAGGTTGCACAATTTACCGCACACAAGCGAGGCGGCGTTGGGATTAGGTCGGCTGTGGTTAATTCAAAAACGGGGCCTTTAGTGGGTGTTGCCAACCTGACAGAAGAAAGCAATGAAGTGATTATTATATCGTCACAGGGTCAAACAATAAGGCTAGGAATAAAAGATATTTCAGAGTTAGGCAGAGCCACTCAAGGTGTTCGTGTAATGAGACTAAATAATGGTGATTCTGTAGTTTCTTTAGCTTTAGTTAGTAGTGTTCTGTCAGAAGAGGACATAGATTCAGATGACAAGCTATAACGACAGTTTTTTGTATTTGCTAGCACCGTTTTTAGGATGGATATTGGCTCAAACTATAAAATTGATACTTACATTACGAAAAGACGGCATTAGCTGGGGTGATTCATTGCAGTCTGGTGGTATGCCTAGTTCTCACACCGCTTTTATGGTTTCAATATCTACAATTATTGGTATTAACTTTGGGTTTACTAGTGCCTTATTCGCTTTAGCCATTAGTGTCACTGCGATAATTATTTATGACGCTCTGGGTGTTAGAAGGACAACAGGTGAGCAAACCGATGCAATTCGCAAATTATCTAAAAAAATAAATATAAAAGTAGATCTTACTAATGATGCTCGTGGACATAATCCGCTAGAGATTATGGGCGGCGTGGCGGTTGGTTTATTTGTTGGTACTGTTTTGTCACTGTTTTTATAGCAAATGTTACAACAAAAACAATCAATTTAGGCTTGACTATGGTTGCTAAATAGCCTATTATAGTCAGAGATTTGCGAGGCCTTATTTAAGGCGCCTTTAAATCGGACGTTAAAAATTGAATAGTGCAGCGTCAACGTCAAGTTGATAAGTAAATTTCTTTTTTAGTAATTTCAAATAAGTCAGCGTATATAGCGATATATACAATCTATGAACCTTGCTTTATCCCAAACCGGGAAAGAGCAACCCATTTAGCGAATTTTTTCGTTAATAGGAGTGATGAGAAGAACCTTAGGTTTGCCTCACGGGTTCTTTAATGGAGAGTTTGATCCTGGCTCAGGATGAACGCTGGCGGCGTGCCTAATACATGCAAGTCGAGCGGCAGCGAGTTCCTCACCGAGGCTCGGAACCGTATTTCGTAAAAAGTATTTCGTAAATAGTTTAGTTAGCTACATACGAACTACCAACTACGAACTACGATAATTCCGAACTTTAGTGAGGAATGTCGGCGAGCGGCGGACGGCTGAGTAACGCGTAGGAACATACCCCGAAGTGAGGAATAACTGCCCGAAAGGGTGGCTAATACCGCATATGATCTTAGGATTAAAGCTCCTCGGAGCGCTTTGGGAATGGCCTGCGTCTGATTAGCTTGTTGGTGAGGTAAAAGCTCACCAAGGCGACGATCGGTAGCTGGTCTGAGAGGATGACCAGCCAGACTGGAACTGAGACACGGTCCAGACTCCTACGGGAGGCAGCAGTAGGGAATTTTCCACAATGGGCGAAAGCCTGATGGAGCAACGCCGCGTGCAGGATGAATGCCTTCGGGTTGTAAACTGCTTTTATGTGCGAAGAATTTGACTGTAACACATGAATAAGGATCGG
>JALOQO010000059.1 GCA_025453305.1 Patescibacteria group bacterium
CCTGCCGAAGCAGCGCCATGTCCCGACTGACATGCCCCTGATCAGGGTTGATGCAAGTAGGGCATTCCGAGCAGTCCGGTGGGACCGCTACCGAAACCTGGCAGCCAACCCCGGCGCAATGCCAGTTTCCATCGACCATGAGATACCCGACGACTGACACGTCGGACGCGACCATTCGCGTGCGCTACGTGCCGGGGCGGAGCGCGCCGTGCTTCGACAATGGGGAGCGGCTCTATGCCATCAGCGAGCGCACGCTCGCCTCGCTCGGGTTCGCCGTCATCCCGACGCCAGACACCCCGGCTGCCGGCACCGGTGCCTGATCCGGTGCAAGCAGAGGCGCCAGAACAGCGTCCTGTCGCAACCGGGCTTATTGTTGCAGGAGCTCTGCTTGAAATTAGACACATAAAAAAACATGCCCACCCAAGATCAAACCTGCCCGTTTAAACAATTTTTACAGAATCATCCCCTAGTAAAATTATAAATTTCGCCAGCAACTCGTTACTGCCATCATTATACTGTGACAACTTAATCGGTCTTTTTGATTTTCCAACTACCAAGACCGATTCAATATCGCCAGGATGTGCATCTAGTAGCTTTTTTATAGACTCCAAAGTGTCGAAGTCTTGACCATTAACCACCCTTAGGTAAAGTCGTGGATTTTTAATTTCTTTCTTTTCGCTATTTATTGGATTATCTGGACTTATAACTATAGTGGGCGGTTGGCTGGTGTTATTATGGTAGTTGTTGGGTTGTCTTTTTTTAACCGCTCCCAGCTTGGCCGTACCTCCAGCAGGCTGATAGCTACTAGCTACATTTTTATCTATAACAGATATAGATTCGGCAAGTATTTTTGGGTCTTGAAGTGCGTTTCCTTGCTTATCTTGGCCACTAACGCGACCATTTATCTCTATGACAGCGTCTTTTACTAGTATATCGCTATGTTTTTCTAGTATTTTAGGAAACACTATAACCTCTATTTCGTCGCCAACAATGTCTTCTAGCTGTAAAAAAGCCATATTCTGACCATTTTTAGTGGTTATAGATTTTAGGCTAGATACCGATCCGCCAATAGTTGCCGACTTCCCGTCGTCTTCTGGCTTAATACTAGTATGCGGAACAGCCTTTTCAGATAGATATGAATCATAAGCTTCTAGTGGGTGACTAGATAAGTACAGCCCAAGTAGTTCCCTTTCCCATACCAAATAATCTCTCTCTTGATACTGACTAACGGTACTAATATTTATATCTGGCTTGATTCTTTCTATCTGACCACCAAATAAATCTACCTGTCCTGCCAATTTTTCTTTAGCAAGGGTGCTAGCTGTACTTATAATATTATCTAGACTATCAAGTAAGCCACCCCTGTCGCCAAACCTATCTACCGCTCCAGATTTAATTAAACTTTCCCACACCTTCCTATTTACTGTTCGGCTGTCTACTCTTGATATAAAATCCGAGATATCAATAAAAGGACCATCTTTGTCTCGATTTTCTATAATATTCGCGACCCCGTTGTGTCCAACATTTTTTATAGCGTCCATACCGAATCTAATAGTTGGTTTCGATGTTTTATTAGATGGAATAACCGCAAATTCATGAAAAGATTCATTAACATCTGGTGGCAATACTGTTATTCCCATATGCTTGCATTCTGATATTTCTATAGATAATCTATCGATGTCATCATAATCGCTTGTCATTAAAGCGGCCATAAAAGCTTCCGGATAGTGCGCTTTTAAATAAGCCGTCCAGTAGGCTATCATGGCGTAGCAAGCTGAGTGCGATTTATTAAATGCATAGTCGGCGAAACCCATTAAGTCTTCCCAGAATTTTTCCATAATCTCTCGCGGTACACCACCGTAATTTACGCCACCGTCTATAAATTTTTGTTGCATTTTAAGCATTACTTCCCGGATTTTCTTACCTATTGCTTTACGAAGTGTGTCGGCTTCACCGCCAGTAAAACCACAGACTTCTTTACTAATCTGCATAACTTGTTCTTGATAAACTAATGTTCCGTAAGTTGTTGATAATGCATTTTTAAATGCAGGGTGTGGTACGGAGACTTCTTCTAGGCCGTTTTTGCGCTTTACGAACATGTCAACAAGGCCTGCTTTTAAGGGGCCGGGCCGATATAGAGCACACATTGCTATAATGTCATTAAATTCAGTTGGCTTTAAATCTTTTAGATACCTTTTCATACCGGCCGACTCTAGCTGAAAAACCCCAGTTGTATCACCCCTACCCAGTAATTTGTAAGTTTTTTTGTCGTCTAGTGGCACAGTTTCAATATCTATTTCTTTTCCATAAACTTTTCTAATTATTCTTAGGGCATTTTTAATTGTAGTTAGGTTAGATAGTCCTAAGAAATCCATTTTTAAAAGTCCAAGCTCTTCTACTATACCCATCGGATATTGCAATGCCACTACGCCTTTTTGAGCCATTTCAAGCGGAGCATATTCAACAATTTCTTTTGGGGCTATTACCACCCCTGCTGCATGAACACCATGGTTTCTAATTGTTCCCTCTAGCCTAACCGCCATATCATACACAAGCTTTGATTGTGGGCTAGATTGATATTCTTTTTTTACCTCTTCGCTTTCTTTAATAGATTTTGCTAAAGGTATATGCCTACCCTGAACGGGTGGCGGTACTATTTTTGCCATTCGGTCCGCATCGCTATACGGTACTTCTAATACCCTGGCAACATCTCTAACGGCAGCCCTAGCGGCCATAGTTCCATAGGTAGTAATATTAGCAACCCTATCCTCGCCGTACTTACTTACGCAGTATTGAATAACTTCTTCTCGTCGATTATCTTGTATATCAATATCAATATCGGGCATGCTTATACGATCGGGGTTTAAAAATCGCTCAAATAGCAAATCGTGCTTAATTGGGTCTAAATCGGTAATTCTTAATGCATAGGCAATAATTGAACCAGCCGCCGATCCCCTACCGGGCCCAAACATAATACCTTGTTTTTTACCCCAACTTACAAAATCCCAGATTATTAAAAAGTAACCGTTAAAGCCCATATTATCTATAACCGTTAGTTCGTATTCTGCTCTTTCAGCAACTTCTTTGGGCAATAATTTTTTTGCTTTGCTTATCGATAAATCATTTTTATTATTATAATCCTTAATATATCTTTCTACCAAACCTTTATATACTAGCTCGTTTAAATATTGTTTTTCTGATAAATTGCTTGGTGTTGGAAATTGGGGAATAAGTATTTTGCCTAGTTCAAACTCTACCGTACACCTATCGGCGACTTCTTTGGTATTAGTTATAACCTCTGGGTTTTCTTTCCCCCATCTCTTGATAATCTTTTCTGGAGTTTCAACATGCAAGGGAAACTCTTTTAAAGACATTCTTTTAGTTTCACTAACAAAAGATCCGGTGCCAATACATAGCAACACTTCGTGCGCATCTTGATCTTCGTGTTTTAAATAGTGCGCATCACATGTAACCACAATTTTAATGCCTAGCTCTCTACCTAGTTTTAAAATTTGATCATTCACCTGTTGCTGTTCTTTATTAGTCAGAGGATTTTCAGGGTGTCCATGGTCCTGAACCTCTAAATAATATCTATCGCCAAAAATATCTTTGTATTTTTTAGCGATATCTTTTGCCTGTGAATATTGATTATTTAACAAGGCTTGACCAATTTCACCACCCAGGCAAGCGCTCAAAGCAATAAGTCCATCGTTGTATTTCTTTAATAAATCGTAATCAATACGAGGGAAATAATAAAAGCCATCTAAGTTCGCTTTGGTAGACAGCTTCATTAGATTCTGATAGCCCTCGTTATTCATAGCTAGCAAAACTAAATGAAACCTTTGCTTGTCGTAGGCCGGATCTTTGTCGGTGTGTTTTCTGTTAGCAACATATGTTTCTATGCCTATAATCGGCTTTATTCCGTTAGCTTTAGCAATTTTATAGAATTCTACAGTCCCAGACAAGGTACCGTGATCGGTTTTTGCTATGGCGGTCATACCCTGTTCTTTGGCAAAGTCAATTAGCGGGCCTAACTGGGTTAAGCCGTCTAACAAGCTATACTGTGTGTGATTATGCAAATGAACAAAATCACTCGCCTTTAATTCTACTTTTGCCACAAATCAACCTACATCCTTTTATACCATTATAAAATGTACCACGGCCCAAGGGCTATGGTACATGTTAATATCACTACAGATTATTTATTTACTTTTTAGATAACCAGCTAGATGATTCTTTGCGGTTTTTGCACCTTCTAATGCTTTCTGAAGGTCTTTATCTTCTGCTTCGCCACTTTTAACTGCACTAAATACCTCTGCTGCTTTTGCTTGGGCAGCTTTAGCCTTCACAACCAGTTCATCTAGTTCTTTCTTGCCTTTATCGCTTAATTCACGAACCTTTACATTTGCCTGATCAATTAGTTCGGACAACTCTTCTTTGGTTTCTTGGATTTTAGCGGCCGCATCTTTCTTAAACTTTTCACTGGCTTTTTTTATATCTTGCCTGGTTTCTTTTCCGCTTTTTGGTGCAGTTAA
>JALOQO010000060.1 GCA_025453305.1 Patescibacteria group bacterium
TTTGAGGGCTTGCCTGGTAACTTTAAGGCTTTCGCTGGCCACAAAGAATCGGTTGAAAAAATTCCACCCGGAGCTACCATTGTTGCTACAGGAGAACAATGTCCGGTGCAAGCGTTTAGAATGGGTAATAATGTTTATGGTTTTCAATTCCATCCAGAGCTAGATCCAGAAGGTCTAGCGGTTAGGGTAAATGTATATAAAAATATGGGATATTTTAAGCCCGAAGAAGCTGATGTTATTATTGCTATGGCCAGATCCGAAACAGTTACCGTTCCTCGTAAAATACTTGCCAATTTTTTAAATAAATACAAAAATCCAAATTTTAATATAACTTAATAAGTTGATTAGCCCAGTGTATTTTAATTTGTGACATAATATAATTATGAAAAATAATACTATTGATAGCGAACAGAAAAGCAAAACTACACAAAAATCTGCAACTGATAATAATATTCATCAAACTAATAACATCAAAAGGGTTAAATTATTAGTCTCTGTAGTAATTTTGCTATGTATTTTGTTTTTAACTGTAACCGGGCTGTATATTTACGAAAAAAACAAAAAAGAAATTGTTGTTCAAAAGCAAGTAATTGTACAAGAAAATAAATCCGATAGCGGTAATGAATTGTCAGACCAAAAGGTAAGTTATACCGCCAAAGTGGGTAAGTTTAGGATTGATTTGAATGATCAATATGCGATTATTCTAAGGCTGGATGGATCCTTTGAGGGGGGACCCGCAACGCAACTGCAAGTAGGTGAACCGTTAGCAGGGGTTAAAAATTCTATAAATTTACCATCTTTAGGCGAGATAACCATAAATGCAGTGCCGGCAAGTAACTATAGCAATAATTTTGACTCTTTTTTAGCTAGTTCGTTTAATGAACAATTATCAAACCCTATTGATAGTAATCTGGTATTTGATGGCGTAGAGGCAGATGCATATAGAATAGACGGCCTAGTTACGACAGATTTTTTTGTCTTTGCTAACCAAGGTATTTACTATAGTGTAATAATCGATAATCCAGACAGAGAAAATTACCAACAAATATTAAACGATATTGCTAGTGGTTTTACTTTTGTAGAGTAACCTATTTTTTATAAATACTACAATGTTGCTTGCTTATAAAATATTTTAGAGTTAGACTAAAGACAATGAATATTATAAGCAACATAGCCGTGATTATTGTCCTACTTGCTAAAGGCTGTGTTGCTTATGCCCCAATTCGCCTATAAACCGCAACACAGCCCAATATACAAGAACGAATTGGGGGTTGATAATCAAAGGAGTGTTGCATTATATGAATAAATCATTACCTAAATACGGGCCCTATACACCCATTGTTAAAGCGGGCGAATATTATTATATTTCTGGACAGGTGGGTGTTGATCAGATAAGCAAAGTAGCGCCCAGTGATGTTGTAGACCAGCTAAGAATTATATTTGATAACCTTAAAAAATTACTTGCTACAGAACACTTAACCTTGGATAACATTATAAAAACAACAATATTTTTGACCGATATAACAGATTTTGCAAGAATAAACGAAGTATATGTAGCGATGTTTAACGAACCTCGACCGGCTCGAAGTACGGTTGGTGTAAAACAGCTTCCAATGGTGGGTGGTGGTGTAGATTTAAAGATTGAAATAGAGGCTATTGCCTATAAGAAGGGCGGTTAACCAAATGGCATACGACGGCGCAACGGCAATTATTAAGATACTAGAACAGCAGGGTGTAGAATATATTTTTGGCTACTCTGGTGGAGCGGCTATTCCTCTTTTTGATGCGATTATAACAAGTAAAACAAAAATTAAACTGATTCTTGTAAGACACGAACAGGGTGCATTACATATGGCCGATGGTTACGCTAGGTCATCTGGTAAACCGGGGGTGGTTATTGTTACAAGTGGCCCAGGAGCCGGTAATGCGGTAACCGGTCTAATGACAGCGCATATGGACAGTGTACCTTTGGTGGTGATTTCTGGCCAACAAATTACCCAAATGCTTGGTTTAGATGCTTTTCAGGAGGCTGATATATTTAACATTACTATGCCGGTAACAAAGCATAATTATTTGGTAAAAAGTACCAATAGTCTACCGAGGGTTATAAAATAAGCTTTTCATTTAGCAACCACCGGCCGACCTGGCCCGGTGTTGGTTGATGTACCAAAAGATATTAGTTCGGGCGTGTTTAGCGGTAAATTAAACGACGACATTAATTTACCAGCATATAAGAAAGATGTTCGAGTACCTATAAATAAACTAGATGAACTTATGAAAGTGTGGAAATCGGCAAAAAAACCATTAATTTTAGCGGGTCATGGTGTTTTAATATCGCAGGCATCTGAAGGCTTAAGGAAATTATCTAAGATTATGGATACACCGGTTACCACCACTCTACTCGGCAAAGGTGCTGTGGACGAAACCAGAGATTTGTCTTTGGGAATGCTTGGTATGCACGGAACGGCCTATGCTAACAAAGCTATGGTTGAGTGTGATTTATTGATAAATATTGGATCTAGATTTGATGACAGAATTATTGGCCGGTTAGACGATTTTTGCAAACAGGCTGTAATTGCACATATAGATATTGATAATGCCGAGATAGATAAAATGATAAAGCCAGATTACAGTATACATAGCGACGCCAAGCAGGCATTATTATATCTACTAAAAATATCATCACAACAAAATCATTACGAATGGGTTAATCATTTAATTGACTATAAAAAGCAGTATCCACTAACTTACAGTAATTCAGACGGCTTAACTATGCAGGCGGTTATTGAAGAAGTTTATGAACAAACCAAAGGTAGGGCTATAGTTGCAACCGATGTTGGGCAACATCAGATGTGGGCAGCCCAATTTTACAAAGTAAAATTCGAAAATCAATGGCTATCTTCTGGTGGGGCGGGTACTATGGGATTTGGTATGCCGGCAGCTATAGGTGCCCAGTTTGCTAATCCAGATAAACAAGTGGTTGCGTTTGTTGGTGATGGCGGATTCCAGATGACCTTATACGAACTAGCCACGGCTTGTATAAATAAGTTACCGGTAAAGATATTTATTTTAAATAATCATTACCTGGGTATGGTAAGGCAGTGGCAAGAGCTATTTTACGATAATCGAGAAAGTGGGGTTGATTTAGAAGGTAACCCTGATTTTGTAATGCTAGCCAAGAGTTATGGTGCAGAAGCGATTGATATTGAATCAACAAAAGATCTTAAAATGAAAATTAAGCAGGCTCTAGAAGTTAACGATAGGCCGGTAATAATTAACGCCGAAGTAATAAAGACCGATAAAGTGTTCCCGATGGTTCCACCTGGGTCGTCTTTGGCCGATATGATAATTAGCCCGCCCGCAAAATCACACAAATTAATCAAACCTACGGGGAGTACCTAATAATGAAACACATAGACTATACATTTACTGTAGAAGCGCGAGATGTTCCGGGAATGCTAGTTAGAATTACTCAAGTTTTTGCAAGAAGAGGCTGTAATATTAAATCACTAAATGTGATATCTAATGAACCGGGAAAGTGGTCGGTAATAGATATAGATGCTTACGATATAGAACGGCCAGAGCAGATTGTGGCACAACTAGAGAAGCTGATAGATATCCATAGTGTAAAAATGACAAAACATAATATTTAAGGATTTGATAAAAATGAACCCAGAAACCAGGAATGTATTGCTGTCTAGAGTCTATGATGTAGCCAAAGTAACTGCTACGGAATTTGCACCATTAATTAGTAAAGATATTGGCTGTAAAGCTTATTTAAAACGAGAAGACACCCAGCCGGTACACTCTTTTAAACTTAGGGGTGCTTATAACAAAATTGTTAACTTAACAGACGAACAAAAAGCAAAAGGAGTGATTACCGCCAGTGCTGGGAACCATGCTCAAGGTGTTGCTTTGGCCGCCCAAAAACTAGCTATACCGGCACTTATTGTGATGCCGATTACAACTCCAGAAATTAAAATTAATGCAGTTAAAAACCTTGGAGCTAGAATAAAACTTTACGGTGATAATTATTCGGAAACCGCTGAATATGTTAAAAAACTGGTTAAAGAAACAGGTATGATTTATATTCATCCATTTGACGACCCATTGGTTATAGCCGGGCAAGCCACGGTTGGTAAAGAAATCATAGAACAGGTCCCAGATGTAACTCATATTTTTGTACCAGTAGGTGGCGGGGGGTTACTGGCCGGAATAGCCGAATATATAAAAATGCTCAAGCCCAATATTAGGGTTATAAGTGTAGAGCCCATAGATAGCAATGTAATGCAACAATCCCTAAAAGCAAACGACCGTGTCAAACTAAAACATGTAGGAATTTTTGCCGATGGCGTAGCCGTAAAACAAGTGGGCGTGAATACTTTTAATATCGCAAAAAAGTATGTGGATAATGCGATAACCGTAGATAATGATCAGATTTGTGCAGCTATAAAGCATATTTTTGAAGAAACTCGAAATATTGTAGAGCCTGCCGGGGCTTTGGGTGTTGCCGGGA
>JALOQO010000061.1 GCA_025453305.1 Patescibacteria group bacterium
AACATATTGTATGGGCAAACAAGTGCTATTTTCATAATCAATTGCTATTATACACTACTTCCATATAGCAGAGCCCTTTAGCTTAGCCCTAAGTTTTGGTGGAATAAAAGCACCCGCCTCTTGGGTACTTGCAATAACGGTCGGCGCGTGGTTCGGCAATTTTGCCTGATAAGTATATACTCTTTTATAAATCTTACTTAAACTTTTAATGGATTTTTTCTGATTAAGGTATTGGTCTTGAGTTACATAAATATGATGCAAATTATTATTAACCATATAATTAGTTAGATTAACTCGTAACATTTCGTTAAGACTATATGCATATGTACGAACATCGTTACAGCGCCACAGATAATATTCAAACCTAACTCGTTTATTAAACTCTTCTTTACTGGCATCTTTCATTTTTGGGTGCCTTGATGCAGACAGTTTGTAAGATATATATAATGAGACTTTGCTAAAAAGAACATATTGAGCTAAGTAATTAAATGGTTGGATACTTAAGGCCTTACTTATGAATTTTAAGCTACTATATAAACCCCTTGACATGGCAAAATCAGATTTGTCTGCAAAGCCAACTAAACTAACAGTAAGTTGTATTTGGTTATTTAATTCTGGGTATTTTTGCAACATCCGGGTAACTACTAAAAAACCGTAACTCATCCCGCATACTGCAAATTTCTTATTTTTATACTTGAGTTTAATAAAAGAGGCAAGATAATCAGCCATATTATCGATGGTTGGTTTTTTGTTTATCTTATAAAAAGTATCCATGTCACCAAAACCAGGTAAATCGGGCATTATAACATTACCATACTGTACCAGATACGAAGCTAAACTATACATTCTTTCTAAACTAGAATGATGACCATATATTAATAGTATGTTTCTATCTTGGTGTTTATCAGAAATTATGTTTATATACCTGCCGCGCATACCATTAATATTTAAACTATGGATATTTTTTGGCGGTATATTAATAATATTCTGTTTCATAGTCAACTAAAAACTGCATTTTATACAGACATAAATCGTACTTATTTAAGTACATTATACTCTATAATTTTTATTATTGTACGATATTTATATCTTTACAAGCATTGCCGCAGGCCGCCTTAAGCTGTACCGATGTTTCTGCCAATTGTTGATATTTAGTTTGCTGTGCTTTGAGTTTATTGTTTAAATCAGTGTTATCGTATTCTAACGAATTAATCTGTTGCACCATACGGCTAATGTCGTTATTTAAATCTTTAATATCTTCTTTATATTCTGTAATTTGCATATATTGATAAGCATTAAAAACCAACGATATTATAAGTAAAATAAGCATTAATACAACAAAAAATACTTTAAGTTTTGATTTTTTTGGCTTGTTTATAGAAGGGCTAAGGTTGTATTGAGATTCGGGGTAGGCTTGATGTTGAGTCATATCTTGGGGTGTGGTTGTTTGTTGATTGGTCTGCTGAAATCCAGACTGTGGTCTATTATAGCCCTGAACGGGTTGATTAGTTTGTCTGGGGGGTCTAATGTCGTCCATATTGGTCTTTCTTATTAATTATTACTGGGTAGTTGTACTTGTTTGCGGCACCTGAACACTACTACAAGCGGTACCGCATTTTGTCTTTAAATCATTCGCAATTTTAATAAGTTCAGCATTTGCTTCTTGAAGTTCGGCAACCTGGGCCTCTAATTTATCATTTTCAGTTTCAGAGGCTTCTAGTTGGCTATTGAGTGTAGCAATAGCTTGATCGGTTGTAGCCGTCTGGCTTTGTGCCAATTCTTGACTTAATTTTGCATTTTCGGCTTGGGCCGCTTCTAAATCACTATTAACTTGGCTTTGAGTATAAAAATATACCGCCAACGCACTACCTACTGCTACTAACAATATCACTAATACAGCAAGCCAAACCTTGAGTTTCTTAACTCTCTTTTTTAGGGCTACAATCTCTGGTTCTGCTTGTTTGTTTTTTGCATCTTCTTTAGCTTGCTCTTCTGCTACGGCTTTTTCAAAAACCTCTTTGTTTACTAACGGTGTTTCTACTATGGGCTTATCAGTAATTTCTCCCTCTTTTGTTATATTTACCGCCTGTGGTTCGGTTTGTTGTGGAGGAATTACACCTTCTACAGACTGCTGAACAGTAGGTTCCGGCGAATTTTGGGGTTCACTGTTATTTGTTTGCTCTTGCGATTTATTATCATTGTTTGAATCCACCTTTTAACTCCTTTTATTAAAAGTACTTATCCTTAAGTATAAGAGTATTAATATAAAATGGCAATATGTTTAATAAAAATGCTTTACAAGATAAATCCAAAATACTATAATCTGTTGCTGTTGTTTAATTAATTACTATACTCTCGTTAATATAAATAAACATTGGAGGTATTACTGTGGAAGTAATGGTGCGCGGGGCTAATCATATAAAAGAGATCGATTCAGATAGGCTAAAGTATTATAGAGAAATTAAGCCTGGAGAAACTATTTACTTAGGATGTGCAGATGACAGATGTATTTGCGATGAATCTTTGTCTACTAACAATCTATACTTTAAACATTTTATGAGAGCCTTTGGTGGTCCATTTGGGCTAGCTCATATAGTTACATTGTATTCGGCTGCATATAGTAAAGATTATTATTCTTTAATCGCAAAACAGGGTAAATCATTTGTAGGTATATTAGTTAATAGGATTGATAGCATAGCAAATAAAATATTTGCCACAACTCATAGTGACACAACAAAAGAGGATGGACAAGTATTCGATTCTGAATTAAGCGAAGATATAGGATGTGCATTTGCCAATAATAACGGTCTTATAAATGAAATTATGCTCGATGAAAAAGTGTTAGAAGTGGCTCTTAGACTATCGGGAAATCGTGATAATAATGACGATTCTCGTAAATTGATAGTAGAAGCTATTAGTAAATTACGAACAGGTATAATGCCTGGGGACTTTAAATATACTCGCATAGATTTTGCAGAACTTAAGGCACCTAAACTTGTGCTAAATGGTAACCATGCTCAACCTGAAAATACAGCAGTTATAATAAACTATACTAATAAGATTTCAGAACCGAACCCTGAAAATCCTTTTTATAGCGCAGACATATGCTTAATTGCAAAATCTCTAATTGCAGCATTTCCAGAAATTATATTTGACGCAGCTACTCTAATGATGATAATTGAAATGCAAGCTGTTGCTACAGCTAAAGCATTAGCTACTGGCTCAACTTTAGAAATGTTACCAATTGAAGTCTTTGGCGATAGGCAACAAGCTATTATAGAAATCCAGCAGTTAATAGATGAGATGTCTGCTTAATTTCTTGGGCGACGGCGAATTCGTGCAACTTCTAGTCTTACAGCTTGGCGATCTATGAGCTTTTGAGCCTCGTCTAGTTCTTTTTGATCTTTTGCTTTGGCTTTTAGTGCTTGAGCGGCAGCCAGCGCCTCTTGAACCTCTGATTCTATTAAATCAGCTTCGTGGTCTACCTCGTCTAGTAATATTCTAACTGTGTTATTGGTAACCTCTAAAAGACCCCCATAGGATGCAAATATGGTTTCTTCACCATTATCATTAACAATTTTAACTGGGCCGGGTTCGGTAATAGCGCTAATCGGTTCGTGGCCTGGTAAAACAACCATACTACCTAAGGCAGTTCTTAAATGAACTTCTTTTGCTGGTTCATTAAACTGTATACCACTTAATGTTACTAGCTTAGTTTGCATTATTTTACTTCCTTGATACTACCCTTCAGATAAAAGGCAGATTCTGGCTTGTTATCGTGTTTGCCGGCTAAAATTTCCTGAAATCCTTTTATGGTGTCATCTCTGGACACATAAGCACCCGGCTTGTTCAAGAACACCTCTGCTACATGGAAAGGTTGAGTCAAGAACCTTTGAATCCGGCGAGCCCTGGCTACGGTTTGCTTGTCTTCTTCTGAAAGCTCCTCCATACCCAAGATTGCTATGATATCCTGTAGGTCTTTATATCTTTGTAATATCCTTTGTACTTCACGGGCGGTATTATAGTGCTCTTCGCCCACAATTGCAGGGTCTAAAATAGTAGAACTACTATCTAGAGGGTCAACGGCTGGATACAAGCCAAGCTCTGTTAAAGCGCGCGAAAGTACAATTGTACTGTCTAGGTGGCTAAATGTTGTAGCCGGGGCGGGGTCGGTAAGGTCGTCTGCTGGCACATAAACTGCTTGTACCGATGTGATAGAGCCTTTTTTAGTACTAGTAATCCTCTCTTGTAACTGGCCCATTTCTTGTTGCAGGTTAGGCTGATATCCAACAGCGCTTGGCATGCGGCCTAGTAGGGCAGATACTTCTGCGCCGGCTTGGGTGAATCTAAAAATATTATCGATAAATAGCAAAACATCTTTGCCTTGGTCCCTAAAGCCCTCGGCTATTGTTAAACCGGTAAGCGCTACCCTTAAACGAGCACCTGGCGGT
>JALOQO010000062.1 GCA_025453305.1 Patescibacteria group bacterium
ATTAAATGCTATTTCTGCTAAATTTAAGGGATTATGGGCAAAAGATAAAATAAATAAAAATAAAATATTATTAGCACATGCCGGACCAGAAGAGGGAATAGCAAACAAGGGCGAAACCGGACGCCCTTCGCTGGTTGCCACTTTTATTGATGAGACTGAATATGAAAAATTAAATAATAGCGGTAAATTACCAACAAGAATAACTTATATAGTATATCCTGTTAGTTCAGAATGGGTTAGAGATATGTATAATAGCCCCCTTCCGGTAGCTGATGATGTGCTTGTTTTGGAGGTTGACGGAGACGAATTAACTTTTAGATCTATATCAAACAGGGGAGTTTTTGAATATCAACCATATAATATCGATCCTCAAGATCTAGAAATAATATTTAGCAACGAAGGATTAATCGATGAAATTATTAAGATGCCTACACAAGCAGGTTATTCTGCCAGCTTACTTCATAGACTGGCATATTCTTTAGTTGAAATACCCCATTCGGAACTACCCATAAATCTAAGGATTACTCATTTTACTGGTAATTATTATGGTGCAGTTAAACAAGATCCCTAAGCCAAGAAATTTGTATTTCTAAACCTAGGGTATAATTGTAAATCACAAAATTACAGTATTACTTCTTAAAAATAATTAGAACATTTTAATAATGCTAGCTTTTAGGCTTGACGGACTTTTTGATGATAGGGTACTATTTATTAGCACTCTCATACATAAAGTGCTAATATAGAGCTATAACAATAATATAATACGGAGGTTAAATAATGAGTGTACCTATAAAACCACTTGCTGACTATGTTGTAGCCCAGCAAGAAAAAGCCGAAAGCAAAACAGCCAGCGGGTTATACTTACCCGAAAAAGCAGCCGAAAAACCACAAATTGCCAAAGTATTGGCAGTTGGGCCAGGTAAGGTTGGCGACGATAACGAACGAATCAAGCCAGAGGTAAAAGTAGGCGACAGAATAGTTTACAAAAGCTACAGTACTACAGATATTAAAGTAGGCACAGAAGAGTATATTTTGGTAAAAGAAGAAGATATTTTAGCAACAGTAAAGTAGGGTTCAGGGTTTAGGGTAAAGAATAGTACATTTAATAATTTTAAAGATAAGATTGTAAACATTCAGACAACGGTGAATGGTGGTTGTTGGGGACCGCAGCGAAGGTTTACAGAAAATATAGCCAATGCGCGCCACAACCGATAAATTAACGATCAACTATAAATGATAAAGGAGAATTGAATATGGCAAAGAAAGTTTTTTACGACGAAGACGCTAGACGCAGAGTACTAGCCGGCGCAGAAATATTATATAACGCAGTTAAAACCACCATGGGCCCTAAAGGCCGTAATGTGGTTATTAGCAAAAGCTACGGCGCTCCAAGCGTAACGCACGACGGTGTAACCGTAGCTAAAGGTGTAGACTTGCCAGATGTAGATGACGAGACATTGGGCTACAAAGTTGGAGCCGAACTTATCAAGCAAGCTGCCAATAAAATGAACGATGTAGCTGGCGACGGCACAACAACTGTAACAGTTTTGACATATCACATTTTAAACGAGGCTAACAAACTTATTGCCGCTGGCCATAACCCAATGCAACTTAGAAAGGGCTTAGAAACCGCCGCTCACGATGTTATTAAGCAACTAGATGGTATGTCCGAGGATATCAAGAGCGACAAAAAACGAGTGGCCGAGGTGGCTACAATTTCTGCTGGCGACAGCGAAATCGGTGATTTAATTGCCGATATTATGGAAAAGGTTGGCAAAGACGGTGTAGTAACCGTAGAAGAAGGCCAAAGCTTGCGCCTAGAAAGCGAAGTAGTAGAAGGCTTTACCATAGATCGTGGATTTGTGAGCCCTTATTTTGTCACTGATCCAAACCGAATGGAGGCCGTTTACGACAAACCGGCTATTGTTGTTACCGATAAAAAAATTAGCAGTATCCAAGACTTCTTACCAATGCTAGAAAAGCTTGCTCAAGCAGGTAAGAAAGATCTAGTACTTATTGCCGAAGATGTAGACGCCGAAGCTCTTGCAACACTTGTACTCAACAAGCTAAAAGGTGTATTTAATACTGTTGCCGTTAAGGCTCCTGCTTTTGGCGATAGGCGAAAAGAGATTTTGCAGGATATTGCAATATTAACCGGTGCAACTGTAATTACAGAAGAACAAGGCCATAGCTTTGAAAATGCCGATTTAACATTTGTGGGTACTGCTCGCAAGGTAATTGTTACCAAAGATGACACCACAATTGTTGAGGGTGCCGGTAACTCAATAGAGGTACAAGCCAGAATCAAGCAAATATCAGCCCAAGCCAATGCTGCAACTAGCGAATACGACAAAGAAAACTACGACAAACGACGAGCCGCCTTAAGTGGCAAGGTGGCTGTGATTAAAGTTGGCGGCGCTACTGAAACCGAGATAGAAGAAAAGAAATATCGAGTAGACGATGCCGTAGCTGCTGTTAAGGCTGCCCTAGACGAGGGTATCGTTACCGGTGGTGGTGTAACATTTATAAACCTAGCTAGCACAATTAAGGTAAAGGCTAACGATGCAGAAGGCGCTGGCCAACAGTTACTTAAGAATGCACTAGAACAACCATTTAGAATCTTGCTTACAAACAGTGGCTTAAATGCCGATGAATGGTTGCCACAAGTCCGTTCTGCTAAGCCAGGGCAGGGTATAGATGTAAACAATCCAGATAAACTAGTAGACCTAAAAGCAGTAGGTATTGTAGACCCAACCAGGGTTACAAAAGAAGCCATACAAAATGCCGTATCTATTGCTGGCACCACAATGACAATGGGTGCACTAGTAGTAGAAGTACCCGAAAAGGCTCCTGCTACCCCAGATATGAGTGGAATGGGTGGCATGGGCGGAATGATGTAGTATTTAGATATTAGATATTAGATGCTAGATGCTAGATGTTTGATGTTGGGCTATAAGTTATGGTTACTATCTACGAAATACGAAATACGACATACGATACTTTTCGCCTTAAGCACTTAAACTAAACACTAAAATTGCTAGATAGGTCTCGGTTAATACGGGGCCTATTTTTAGCATAAGCGGTTGTTACAACACTAAATATTTGATTTAGCAAATAAATAGCTGTACAATAAAATTCAGATATAGGAGTAGCATAATGGCAATGAATCCAAACAAAACTGACGACGGTGGGGTTCGGCCAGTACAAACAGATTATTTAAACGCAACCGACACGGCCGGTAGACCAATGGCCTTAGTGTCTATGATAATTATCATACTGCTTATAATAGCTCTTACTTGGGGGGCGATTACCGCTGGTAGATGGATTTATAATGAGCTTACAAATGATAACGGGCAAACAAGTTCAGATGTAGCAGTAAACGAAGAAGCCGATAAATCAACCGAACAGGGGCAAAACGAACAAGGGTCTGACGAGGCTTCGGCACCAGGTGGTGCTGGTAATGGAACGGAAACCGGCGAACAGGGCGATACTGTCCAAAATGGCCAACAGGGTAGCACTAACGGCGAAAGCCAAAATGACCAAGAATCTTCAGACAGAGATTCTGGTATTCCTAGCACCGGAGTAGATGAAGAAGTCGCAGAAGAAGAGCTCCCAGAAACAGGCGCAGGGTCTTTAGTTGGAATATTTGTAGCTACTACCGCTACCGCAACAATTGCCTACCAAATAGTTTTAAGAAGAAAAGCTTTATAATATTTTATCATCCCAAAAAGAAAACACACCCTTATGATGGGGTGTGTTTTTGGTTGGGGGCTATCTTAAAATTTAAGATACTTGTGTAAAATAATTTATTTCGTTGATTATATCCAACAACGCCTGGGCTCTTTCTTTATCGTTATGAATGCTTTTAGCGGCTTCAAAAGCTTTAGGAATAAGGCTTTTATCATCGGATGCCTGAATCATCATCATGGTTGTTTTAAACTTTTCTTCGGGTGATTGTTCTAGGTGTTCTACGAGTGGTGACAGTTGCTGAAGAGCCTGTTGTTTGATATCGATTAATTTATCGTCGTGCACAACATCATCGGTTACATGCTGGGTAGCATCGTTTACGGCACTTGGGCTAGCTATTGCACTTGGATCGTCTACAGTAGGTGTAGTGCCAAAGGGGTCGTTACTGGTCGGGCTTGCCGCCAAGAAGTTAGTAGTAGCATCGTCTTGTGGTGTTGGGCCGGCTGCCGGTATTTGTTGATTCGATTGAGCGACATCTTGTGACGGATGTACGGTTGCTGATTGTTGTGTTTGTGCGCTATTGTCTGAACTGCCAAACATTCCACCCCCTTATTGATAATATTGCTTAAGTTTAAGTATACATACTTTAACCAACTAGTGTAAACAATTAGATGTTAGATATTAGTGGACTTTGAAAGTGAATAGTTATTAGACCCGACATACCAAACTTAATTCAGAGCT
>JALOQO010000007.1 GCA_025453305.1 Patescibacteria group bacterium
TTTAATTGTTTTTAGTATTAGTGGCTCTGGTCTTGCTCAACAACAAGAAGGCGTCACAGCAAGCGACCTACAGCCCCAGGTTGGTGGTAGTAGCCTTCAGCAAAACCAACAATCGCAGCAAACATCACCAGTCACCGATAACGCCGGTGCAAGCACTATTCAAAACGCACCAGATCAAGAACTATCCGTAGAAGGGCAACCACAACCTGTTCCAGAAGATACTAATAGTTCAACTAGGTGGCTAGTACTTTTTGTAATATTTTTTGGCCTATTGGTGTTTCCAACGGCACTCTATGTTTATGACCTAAATAAAAAAGGTAAGTTACAAGACAGTCCCCACCTTAAAAAAGATATAAAACCGGCAATAACTAAAGATTTAAAAAAAGAAGATCAACAAGAAACGCCTGAATCTGAAACAACAACTATAGCAACAGACAAAGAACCAGAGCAAGTGGTTGTATCAACCGCCCCCGAACCTAAGCCAAAAACTAAAAAAAAGAAAAGCAAAAAATCAAACAAAGTAAAAAGAGGCAAAAAGAAAAAATAGTATTTTGTATTTCGTTATTGGGAGCTGAAGTTTAGATGTTAGGTGTTGGATGTTAGGTTATTGGTTATAGGTTCTATAGCGAGCTGTGATGCCTTAATACAATCTACTAAGTACGATATACGAAACACTATCTACGATATCCTGCCCCCTAATATCTATTCGCTGGTTTCTGGTTTGGTTAGAACAACATGCCTATCTCGACCCTCGCCTTCGCTGTGAGTTTCTAGCTCGTATTCAGAAGCAACCTTATGTACAACCCGCCTATCGGCCGGGTTCATAGGTTTTAGGTGCATTGGTTCGCCCGTTTCTTTAACTTTTTGCATCCATTCTACTGCCATATCAGCTATTTTATCTTGATGATGTTTTTTGTATTCTGCAATATCAATATTTACCCTGGTGTATTCTAATTCTTTGCTTTTAAGTGCCATGCTTAGAATATATTGCAAAGATCGTATCGTTTCGCCCCTTTGACCAATCAAAAAACCGTTCATATGAGTGCTGGGTACAGAAAGTTGGATAACCTCGTCTTCGGTAGTTACATGAACATCGGTGTTAAGCCCAAAAAACGATAATAAGTCTTCTAGGTACTTTTTTGCAAATATTACTGACTCGTCCATAATCTTTTATCACCTCCTCTTTTTACCTTTAGTTCGTTTTTTTCCGGATTTATTTTTTGTTTTTGAGTTTTTTGTAGAGATGATTTCTTGATCTGGTTGATCGTTTTCTTGCTTGATATAAGTTTTAACCGTACCGCTAGACATTTTTTTAACTTTCACTTGATCGGTGTCGGGTGTTGATTCCATTTCGCTTACATCTTTTCTTAAGATTCTTCTTTGCTGGAAAATAGCCACCAGGCTACCAACTAACCAATATAAAGACAACGCAGATGCTAGATTAATAGCGACCACAAACAACATAAAAGGAATAATATATAAGGTAAATTTACTTGTAGCCGCCTGGATTTCGGTCTGGTCGACTTCTTTGCCTTGGCTGCTGTCTTTTAAGATTTGCCTTAATCCCCGCGCATCTTTATCGGTCATTAGTAACTGTTTACTTTGGTAAAACTGCGAGGCTACACTAGCTATGACCAATATCATCGCAGGTAAATATAAAGTGCCAGATTCTATGGCTGGTTTAGATAGGTCTATAAAACCTAAAAACACATAATTTAACTTATTAATATCGGTGGCTAGTTCTTGAATAAAAGGTAGTTCAGCTACCCACCAATATGCGTTGGTAATGATTTTTTCTGGTTCATTAATAATTGTATTTATGGCAAAAAACAACGCCAAGAGAATAGGAATTTGGGCAAATAAAATTCCTATAGATGCAAGAGGTTTTATTTCCCTCTCTTTATAGAGCTCCATCATTAACGCATATTCTTTTTGCTTATCACCGGCAGCCTGTTTTTTTATTTTCTTTATTTCTGGCTGCAATTTGCGCATAGCCATTGTGTGATGTAGCTGCTTTTTTAACAATGGATAAAGTGCGAGTCTTACAATTATGGTAAATATAATTATTGCAACACCAAGATTATGCCCCGGAAGTAGTGCAATAATAATTATTAACAGGTTAAAAATAGGTCGCGCAATTAGCGCATTAAAAACACTGCCTATAAATTGAAACATATTAACTATTATTGTATCACGAAATTTATTGTATCTGTTCTAAATAACTAATAATCGTATTTTCTAGTTCGGTCTGGGGCATGGTTGCCACTATATCGTTTACCACAATAACTACAAAATCGTGGTTTTCTAGGTACTGTGGACCATGAATTCTGATAATTTCGTAAATACGGCGCCTAATTCGATTTCTTTTGGGTGCTGATTTAGTAATTTTTTTGCTTACAACTACCGATGCTCTGTACTTGGTAGTACGACTGTTTTTTATATATCTAATATTAAAATAAGCACCTCTTAGAACTTTGCCCTTTTTTAATACATATCTAATTGAATTTAAGCCAATAAATCTATGTTCTTTAGAAATCAAATTATTTTATAACCTTATCTTTAATTTATAGCATCTATTTACAATTATAGCTAAAAATAACCGCCATTGTTGGAGGTTATTAAATATTATATTTATAAACAATCAAATACTAACCAGAAGCTCGAACTCGGCCCTTTAATCGCCGTCTTTTTAAAGTTAATCTACCAGCCCTGGTAGACATTCGCTTTAAAAATCCATGGGCTTTAGCGCGTTTGCGGACTTTTGGTTGATAAGTTCTTTTAGGCATAACTAATAGAATACTTTAACACAGCCCCACACTATATTCAAGTTTTCAACAGTTGTATTAATGGTTTGTATTATTCACATAGTTTTTGTTAATAATTTGATACAAATATCCACATATCTACCACGCTTTTCCACTATTTTACAGATTAAATATTTATATGTGTATAACTTTACCCCTGTTCAAGATATTACTAATATAAGGTTTGTAGTTTGTAAAATTGACTGTGGATAACTTACATGTAATTGGTTATCATATAACTAATCGCATATAGAAAAATCTTATTAGCTGGAGGGTAATTATTTAAATGCAAGACGATACACTGTGGCAAGCTATACTAGGAGAAGTAGAGCTTTCAGTTACCCGTGGCAGCTATGTTACCTGGTTTAAAAACACCAAAGTTTTAAGGAGTGAAAACGATAAGCTAGTTATAGGTGTAGCTAATATATTCACCAAGCAACAGCTAGAAACCAAGTTTAAACCCCTATTAGACGAACTTGTAGAAAAATATGCCCACCCCGGTTTGAGATTAGAATTTAAACCCCACTCAATCGCTGCCCACGGTAAAGATAATACCAAAAACAACCAGGTTGTTTTTACGGTAAACTCTAAACAAACAAGTATTACGCCCAAAAATACAGTGAGTAGCTTTTCGCATTCTTATCGTAAGGGTATTAACGATAGATATACTTTTGATAATTTTATAGTTGGCTCTAACAACGAACTTGCCTATGCTGCATGCCAAGCAATCGCCACCAATCCGGGAACAAAGTATAACCCCCTTTTTGTTTACGGAGGTGTTGGGCTTGGTAAAACACATCTTATACAGGCAGTAGGCAATGCAATTATTGTCCAAAAACCAGACGCTCGTGTTGTTTATGTTAGTAGCGAGCAGTTTGTTCAAGAGTTTTTAGAGGCGATTAGATATAAAAAAATCACTGATTTTGCAGGTCATTACAGAAGTGCGGATGTCTTAATAGTAGATGATCTACAATTTATTGCTGGCAAAGAAAAAACGCAAGAAGAGTTTTTTCATACATTTAATGCTCTACACCAGGCAAATAAGCAAATAATAATAAGTAGTGATAAACCTCCCAAAAACATTCCAACTCTAGAGGAAAGACTAAGGAGCCGGTTTGAATGGGGAATGATAGTAGATATAGGAACGCCCGATTTTGAAACAAGGTGTGCGATTTTACAAAACAAAGCTAATCAAAACGAAATTGAATTACCTCAAGATGTTATAGAGTTTTTAGCTAATCATTTTCAGAGTAATGTAAGAGAACTAGAAGGATCTTTAAACCAGTTATTGGCTTTTTGTGAGATGCGTAACATTGAGCCTGATGTAAATGTGGCTATTGGAGTTTTCGGTAGCGTAAAATCACGGCCAAAACATATATCCGTGAAACAGATTATTGAGAAAACAGCAAAACAATACAGTATTAGTATAGATGAAATTGTAAGCCCTAAAAGAGACAAAGATATTGTTGTCCCAAGACAAGTAGCTATGTATTTATTAAGAAGCGAGCTACATTTAAGTTTTCCTAAAATAGCTCAAGAATTAGGTCGTAAAGATCACACCACTGCTATACATTCTGTAGAAAAGATCGAGAAAGAACTTCATTTTGACAACTTGCTTAAAGAAAATGTTAACGAAATTAAGGAACGACTTTATGCGTAGTTTAGGGAATGGGGATTGGGTAATGGGTAATGGGAATATTATGTTCTTATATTGTGGAGGGGGTGTGCAAAGGCCTGTTTATAAAAAGTGGATATTTAATAGTATTTATACACACAACCCACACATTTTATTAATATATATTGGATTTAATTATTTATACACTTTTCTTTACCCACAATTTTCACAGTATTTGCACAATAAATATGTTCAAATACAATCTGTTAATAATCATTTTTACACATTTTACACAGGTACTATAACAACAACTATATATAACTAAGAAAGGATTTATTTAGTTATGAAACTTCAGGTAACCCAAGAAAATCTATCAAAAGCATTATCAAATGTAGCAAAGATAGCTATGGCAAATAAAAATCCATTGCCAATACTAAATAATGTATTAATTCAAACCATAGAAGGTAGATTAAGTTTGTCGGCAACTAATCTAGAAATAGCAGTTACCGAAAAAATAGGATCAAAAGTTTCTAGTGAAGGTTCTATAACGGTGCCCGCAAGATTGATGCAAGAATATATATCTAGTTTACCAAGCGGGGTTCTAGATCTAGAACTAGACAATAATAAATTAAAAATTATTACAGATCAATATAGTTCAACTATCAATGGCGTACTATCAGACGAGTTCCCGTCTTTCCCTGTTTTAGAGCCTAATGTTTCTTGGGTAATACCTATAAAGGAATTTAAAAAAGGTTTACAACAAGTTGTTTTTGCAGCTAGTAGTGACGAAACAAGACCTGTTTTAACAGGAGTTTATCTACACACTTTAGATGGATGGATATATGCAGCAGCTACCGATAGCTACAGGTTGTCAGAAAAGAAATTAATGAAAAGTAACCAGGATATTTCTATGTTAGTTCCGGCAAATGCAATCCAAGAATTATTAAGAATATTACCCGATAGTGATGATAAACTAACCGTTAGTGCCGATAATCAACAGGTGTTATTTAAAGCCGGAGAAATAGAACTTGTAACAAGATTAATTGACGCCACCTACCCTGATTATAAAAAACTTATCCCAAAAAGTTACACTACAACAGCTACCCTACAAAGAGATGAATTAATATCAATAACTAAAGTATCAGCTTTATTTGCCAGAGAATCGGCGGGCAGTATCACTCTAAAAGTAGATGTTATTGATAAATCGGTTAGTATTAATTCTATTGCGTCGCAGTTGGGTGAAAACTCATCGAAAGCTAGCGCTACTGTAGATGGTAGTGGTGATGTAACTTTAAATTCCAGGTATTTGCTTGATGTATTAAATGTATTAAATGCAAAAGAGGTTACAATAAGTTTTAACGGCAAATTAGAGCCATTTGTGGTAACTAGTACAGATGCCAAAGATCAAGTTTATATTGTAATGCCCCTAAAGAGTTAGGGGTTGGATATTAGATGCTGGATGTTAGATAATAGATAGATGATAAAATCATTTACTGATTTAAATGTTTGGCAAGAAGGACATTCGTTAACACTTGAAATATATAAAGTTTGCAAAAATTTTCCCAAAGAAGAAGTTTATGGATTATCGTCTCAACTTAAACGAGCGGCTATCTCGATAACTTCTAATATATCTGAAGGTTTTGGAAGGTCTAGCTCAAAAGACCGGCATCATTTTTGGGTGATGGCTGATGGCTCTTGCTACGAAGTTAAAAACCAACTAATACTAGCTAGAGATTTAAAATATATATCAATAGCTGAATACCAATCATTATTATTAAAAGAGGATAATACTCACAAACTTTTGCACGGACTATTAAGGTCACATAATGTCTAGTATCAAGCATCCAACATCTAATATCAAATATCCATGGTCCGTTGATGAATAGTATAATAACCAGTTTGCATTTAGTGCAGTATAGGTCTTATGAGGATTTTGCGGTTGAGCTATCACCTACTGTAAATATTATTGTTGGCCCAAATGCTAGCGGTAAAACAAATCTACTAGAAGCCGTATTGTTGCTTTGTGGTTCTAGCCCATTTAGAGCCGGTGTAAGCGATTTAATTATGTATGACAAACCCTGGGCCAGAATTGTGTCTATAATGAAACAGACCGAACGATCCGTGACCCTGGAAAGGGGCGAGTATTCTGTTAAGAGACAATACACAATCAAGGGCGAAAAACGGCAAAGATTAAGGTTCGAAGACACTGTGCCGGTGGTTTTGTTTGAACCCGAACATATGCGATTATTAACTGGATCACCAGAAAGGCGCAGAGAATTTCTAGATGAAATACTATCTGCAATAGATCCACAATACTATAGATATAAAAAGCAATACACTAGAGCTCTAGCCCAGCGGAATAGTTTACTAAAAAATTATTCTAGCAATCAAGCTAACCAGTTATTTATTTGGAACATTCGTCTTAGCGAGCTTGCTGGCTATATTGTTCAGGAAAGAATAAAGTTATTAGCTATTCTTCAGGCAGATATTGGTAATTTATACAGTAATATCGCCGGAAACAAAACTAAAGTCGATATAAATTACATTACACCTCTACCTACAGATAACTACGAATCTGTTTTACTGGGAAAATTAGAGCAATCTTTAGATGGTGATATTGCAAAAGGTTTTACATCTTATGGGCCACACAGAGACGATTTAGATATTAAATTAAGTGGTAAAACGGCCAAAGGTACGGCATCTAGGGGCGAAACCAGAACGATGGTCTTAGCCTTAAAATTACTACAGGTAAAACTTATAGAATCTCACAGGAAAAATCGTCCAATAATACTACTAGACGATGTTTTTAGCGAACTAGACGGATCCAGGCGCAAAGCCTTAACAAATTATTTAGACAAACAGCAAGCCATAATAACCACCACCGATGCCGATGTAGTATCTAAAGACTTTGCCCAACACACCAACACCATCAGTTTACAAGATTTATAGTAGATATACTTTGTGCTTTAAATTCGTCCAATAACACATCTTCTTTATAATATATCTTATATTTACCTATATCGTATCCTGTGTTTGCAATAAGCTTTAGTGCTTCTTGCCTGTCGCTTCTTATTCTGTTTAGATAATCTTCATTGGTGTTAAATTCTTCGGGGATTGCATTAGAAGATACTATAACCACCAATTCATAACTGTCGTTATCGTAAGAATAAGCATAGTTAATATCGTAGTTATCTGTAACTATTGGCAGATCTCCGGTTATAGGATCTTGTTCGTTTTGGGAGTTATTCAAAAGTCTTTGATTATCCTTTTTAGGTACATTATTGCCAGGAACAAAGACACCTACTATGTCATAATTTAGCACCATCTTACGATTGTTAGCACTAGAAATTCCATCAATAGTTATATTAATATTTTCATTTTCGTTGATATTTCTTTCTAGGGTAATAATTAATTCATTTTCACTAATATCATAAAACAGTATATTAATTACATTATTACTTATTTTTGGATTAATCTGGCTGTTTGGATCTAGTTTTTTTGAAAACTTAATTATTAGACTATCTTCGTATGTTGGTAGTTTGTCATTGGGAAAATTTGTATCTACAACCCTAAAACTAGAAAGGTTATAAAAAAATAATACAGATATAATTATTACTGCTAATATTATAAAAATTTTAATATTCCGAGCTTGCATTTAATCTACCAAACCCTTCCAGGCCACCGTTAACGGGTGCACTATTTTTAGCTGTGGATACCCACCCAGACTCCTTGACTCTTCCGGTTCCGCCCCCCTCGTTACCGCCGATTGTTCTCATTTGATTACCTTTTACCTCTGAAACGATATTTACATGATTACCAAAAAAAACAATATCTCCTGGCTGTGGCAAACCGGAACCAGCCTCTATGTAAGTATGTTTTGATTGAAAATAAGCTTGCATTACCGATACCTGCGAGTAGCTCCACCCTCCTCGTGCGCCCCCGGTGAATGGGTTGCCGCTTTCTTTATAAATCCAGCTGACAAACCAAGCGCACCAAGCCCCTGTCTCCCCACTAGTATACTTTAATACATTAGAATCATAACCTATAGGGTTTTTTTCCAGTTCCTGTCTGGCAATTTGAACAACTCTTTTACCTATATCAGATGATAGGGCATTTGGAGCTGGTGTGCAGTCATTATTAGTTGGTACGATTTGAGGTACTGCGTTACTTTTATCTGGTACAACATCTTCTTGTTTTTGTAAATTTAGTTCAGGGTGTTCGTCTATGTATTTGCGTACAGTATTTTGAACGGTCACATTCTTTTGTACATATGCATTATCTGTTGCATAACCCGCTTTCTTTAACTCTTCGATATACCTAACAGGATCGGTCGGGTAATTTAAAGCATCTTTATATCTCGAGTTATTATTAATAAAATCAGCATAACCCTGAAATCCTGCTTCAGGAGATGAATATTTTCTAAATTTAGCCGAAATTCTATATATCGAACCGTCTGGTCTTTGCTCGCTTGTACCCCCAACCCAAACTGGTCCAGTCCAATTTTCCCCTGCTTTAATACCAAAAAAATTATTTGCTTCTGTGGTAAGTGTAGATTTCCCCCACCCTGATTCAATACCTGCTTGGGCTATTATGGCTATATAGGGAATACCGTTTGCTTTGCCAATATCAAAGGCGTTTTTACCATATTCGTTTATAAAATCTTGTATATTAGAAGTAGCCCTTCTAGGGCCTTCGAATATATCTGTTAATCCAGTGTCACAATAGTTCAATGAATCATAGTCTACATATTCGTAACCCGCTCCAATGTGTAGCCTGTCTTCTTGTGGGTTTGCTTTTACTCTACTCGGTACCATGGTAAAGATTATCAACAATATAAGAGTGTATACAATAACTTTTCTTAATTTTATTTGTTTTTGCTGTGTCATTTTCTTCTTGGCTCGATATTACATTTTCCGAATGATTTGTTATCGTTAATAAATACCAAAGGATTATATAATTTATTTTCGCCCATAGTTGCATAAAAATAATCCTTAGGGTCGGTTGTTATACCGAAGTGTAGATGTGGTCCAGTACTAAAACCAACATTTCCGGTCAACCCTATAGGCTGACCCGATTTAACCGTCTGACCCACCTCGACATCTATTCTGCTCATGTGCTCATAAACAGACCACAATCCACCCTCGTGTTTTATAACTATTGTGTTTTGGCTGTCTTTGCCAGCTTTCTCTACAATGCCCGAATTCGCTGCATATGTAGGTAACTTGTCGCCTGAAAAATCTATGCCCGGATGGGGTAGCCTTTTTTTATATACCGGATGATTAACCATTTCATTAAAACATAAAGATATATTTGTATCCTTGGCAATTGGCCACGACCAACCTGAAAGGCTGGGTAACTGTTGCGGTGACTCAATTACAATATCCGAATAGACCGCAGGGTGATCGCTAATACCCAGATCATCCAATCCGCTAACCTGATCCCATCTATTAACTTTTAAATCTCTACTATGATAAATATGGTCGATATGAAACAGTTGGTTATTTGTTGTAGGACAGTTGGCCGCGGGCCCGCCTCGTGCTGTATCGAATGCATTATACATACTTCCGCCATTTGTAATTACACAGTAAGTAAGTTGATTTCTGGTAAGCCCGCTATCGCTACTTCTTATCTTTTCTGCCGAATTGAAATCTCCAAGAACGATTACTTTTTCGCCATCTCCAATTTTCTCGATCGCATCTGCATAGTGGCGTTGAGCATTCTTGTAACGAAGCTCAGCAAAATTTCCACCGACATTCGCTGGATCGTGAGTATTTTTAATATAAATTATTGCTCCTGACTTATGTTTAAGCCTAACCCAAGGGGCATGCAGTGGACGGCTATTAAAATAATACAACTCTTCATCGTAACCGTAATCGCTATTAACTAGCGTAAATTCGGAATTTTTCCAAATTATTGAGTTTGACGACCTATAATTTGAATAGTCAGCATTTTTTGGGTGTATGCTCCACTCTGTACCCGCTAGCTCTATTAACTTATCTCTTTGTACCCTTTCTAATTCTTGCAAACCTACAACGGCGAATCCGTTGTCTTTAATTAAAGCAAATGCTTTCTCCATTCTCTCTGGGCCGGGGGGATACTCTTCAAAAGCTTTACCCGGTTCGGTGTGTTGGTCTCCTAGTACATTAAAGGTGGCTACCCTAAAAGTACCAGCAGAGTTCGGGTTATTACTATTAATGTTACCTACATATGCGCAGTCCCAGTCTTCTGAATCTGGGTCATTACAGTCGGTTTTGCCGCTCATAAACAAAATACCTTGTTGTATGGTACGGTCTAAGTGATAAGTGGCAAATTTTAAGTACTTTTTGTCTATATCACTATATGTACTGACTCCGGCTACACCCGTATAGTTATTACCAGCTATAGAACTGTCGATAACCTGCGTTTGTTGTGCTAATTTTGTACCGGATCCGGCTGTGCATATTTCGTTTAATAATGTTTCTTGATCTTCGTCGGCGGGCAATCCCCATAATAAATTAGATTTGCTAGGGTCTTTGGGAAAGCATTTGTTGACCCAGTCCTTATATTCGGTATGTATTGGGCTATTTTCTTCACCTACCCATTCACTTAGTTCTTGTATATCAAATTCGGGACTATCCTGTAATTCTAAAATTTCTTCTGGGTAGCCATACATTGGTATATCTAGTGGGTTATTAACCAGATAAGGGTTTGCAACCGCTGATTCTGCTTTGGCTCGCCCGTATGGTGTTAATAATTCTAGTGATTCAATAAATTTTGAAGGTAAATTAGTTATACTCGCTATACTTTTTTGTGTTGCTAATTTAGGCGTTGATGGCATTGTAGCGAGTTGCTTAGCTAGGGTTGAATCCGTGTTTTTCAAAGCAAAATATTTATCAAAAATAGATAGACTTTTTAATTGTTCGTTTTTTTCGAGCGCTATCTTTGATTCTATTGTTGCCACTTCTTGATTGCTTAATCTTAAAGCTATCCCATTTTGATATCTTTCGGCGCTAGATAACGCCAACATCCCGCCTGCAAAGGCATCAACCGTTTTATCTCCACCCTGTGAAGGACCAAACCCTATAATCGCTGCCGAACCCGACAGACTTTGTGAAACAATTGACTGCGCTATATTTATAACTACATTAAAGCCAATACTAAAAGTCTGACTAGCGGCTACTTTAATACCCGTACCGGCTAAAGAAGCACCACCCGTTAGTATTGCGCCACCTACTTGTACAATCAAACCTACACCCGTGGATGCCACCTGATACCATCCCTTTCTGGAGATACCGCAGTATTTATCACTGTTGCCAAGAGTCAAATTATCTAAAGTTGTATCGAGTTTTTTATTAAAAGTCGCTAACGCACCACCAACGCCACCTGATTTCGCAAGGTTTAAACTATATAGATAACCGTTTTTAACTTTTGCATTTTTATTGCCGTTAAGAAGTTGATAACTACCAGAGGCACCTATTCCTGGATTTCTATTAATAAGAGCCATTAAACCGCTTATCTGGCCGGCTGTGACACCCCTGCCCTCTTTTAATTGATGTGCAGCCACCATAATATTAGATGCAAGAGAAGCCAAGGCTCTGTGTCTGGCTACCATTGCTAGCAATTCGGTGCCCTTAAGAATAAATTGAGCTTGACACATTTTTTGGGTTAAATCATCTAATTTAGCTACATCACCCAATCCGGATAAGGAACCTTTGACTACCCCTTTAGTTATATCTCCTGGGTCAATATTTAACTTTGAGGGGTCAAGACTGCTATTCGCTGCCTCCGTATTGGCAGCTGGGTCAAAATTCGGGTCATCCATATTATTTCTAATATCGCTGGCTTGTTCATTTATCTTATCTTCGTCCAAACCGCTTATTTTAGCGGTCGATGTACTATCTGTGATACCTAGTTTTTGCCTCATTCGGCTTATCATTTCTAGTTCCCAGTTTGTGTACCTATTTCTGGTATTTTCAAAAAATACTCTTTTTATTCCCATTGCCCGAAATGCTGTCTTAGATCTTAAGCTTCTCTTTGCCCATCTGTCTTGAGGATATTTCTCTCTTAAGACATCAGTTAATCGATTTCTTTGATCGCTTAATTTACCATCTAGTATCTCGCCATTAAGTCTTATCTTTCCATCTTTACCTTTGTATATATCGACACCTTTTTTATTAAGGTCATTAATTAGTGTTTGGGGGTCTAACGATGAATAGCCTTTGCTAATTCGGCCCCTAATACCAGTTTTTCCGTACACCCCTTTTCCGTCTTCATCGAATATAATCTTATAATGATTTTTAACCCGGCGATTCATTACTCGTTCCGTTTGAGCATCGGTTATTTTACCAACCATTTTTGCTAAATGCACAAGTTGATAAGTGGAGATAAAACCAAAAAATAACAAAATCCCAATAATTATTAATGTAAAAGCTCCAATTAAACCGCCGGCAAGTTTCTTGTTAGATCCAATTTTACCAATAAATTTTTGAGATCTAGTTTCTTGATCTTGGCTACTATTATATAAACTATCTTCTTTTGGTGAATCTGTGTCTAAGCCACTATTTGGGTCGTTGCCTTCTGATTGAGACTCGGCATCTCTAATAGTATTTCTGTCACTATCTTTAATAGGAGGCTGGTTAAGTCTAGCCTCCCAATGTTCGGCAAATGGGTCGTTAACTTTGCCGTCTACTATTCGGTGTGCGGCTTGGTCTATTGTATCGTTTGGGTCTTCTGTTTTTGTTGCCATAAGCTAGTAATTCGCTTATGTATATTATACCGTAATATAATATTTTCGTCACATAATATGGCTAAAATGATAAATTAATGGGCCAATAAGTCAACTTTATTCCCAAAATTACCAGTTATGGCGGAGCAACCTAGGGAAGCGGACTGAGGAGCGCAGCGACGAGGGAGCTTTCCAGTTGCGGAGCCATAACGCGGCCATGCGGCCGGGGAGCAAAAAAAAAAAGGCTGCCTCGCATTATGAGACAGCCTCTTTTTTGC
>JALOQO010000063.1 GCA_025453305.1 Patescibacteria group bacterium
ATTATATAATTTACTTATACTTCTTGTCAGATCATACGTTGCTTTAGATACTTGAAGAATATCACCGACAGTTTGGGCATTATCATAAATTTGCTGATTATTTATGTAAGTCTGTGCCCCTTGATTTACTGAAGCAATATATACCAATGGGTAAAGATAGCAACAGGGTTTATGTATGCACTTTTTTACAGTTGATTGCTTGATGCTATAATAGAGCAGTTGTGGCTCTTTAGCTCAGTTGGTAGAGCAGAGGCCTGAAGAGCCTTGTGTCCCCAGTTCGAGTCTGGGAGGAGCCACCATTCATACATTAATCAATTTAAGATATAATAAAATTATTATGCGGGTTTAGCTCAGTTGTTTAGAGCGCTTCCTTGCCAAGGAAGAGGTCGAGAGTTAGAGTCTCTTAACCCGCACCAATAAGATATCCCCAGCTTGTCTGGGGTTTTCTTATTGGTGAGTGCTATGTGGTTTATAACTATCGACCTCGTAGAGGGAGAGAGTGAGAAATGCCTGTGGCATTTCGCAAGGAAACCTTCTATTGAAAACTTGTTTGCTTAGATGAAGTTTCGGGTCCGCGCTGGCGTGGATGAGTCTCTTAACCCGCACCATTGAAAAATATACAAAAATTGATAAAATATTTTATAATGTGTGAATTTTCACTGCGAGCAGCCCATGGCACTCCTACTATTTTCTCTGATGATATTCTTACGCCTTTTGAAGATATTGGATTGGGCAACTGGCCTGATTCGCGTATTCGCAAATATTTTGCTGGAAAAACTGTAGTAGATGTAGGCTCGGGGCTCGAGGGTATCGCTAGGAGACTGTATTCAATCTTTGGTGCATCTGCGCTTGCTCCAACCGTAATAAACATCAATCCTCAATTTACTGATTGGCGTATGATAGATGAGCGGGTTAATGGTGTATGGGCTAGTAGACGCCGGTACAAACAGCACGATCTAGAGGATGGTATAAGAGAAACAATGCAACTTGCAGGCGAGGATTATGCGGGGTACTTTTCGCAACGAATCGCTATTGCAGCACTAGCACAGCAAATGCCAATACTTGATAACTCGGTAGACATACTTATATCTTCATGGGCTGTACCAACTAGTTTCTATGACTTCGGTGCTACGGATAGAGATCATATAGCTAGTTATAGGGAGATCTCGAGATTGATAGGTCAAAAAGGTGTAGCCCTACTTGGGCCAATAAGTAAAGGACAATTCGAACACGTTGGCGCAATGTTGGATCGAGCATCGGAGGATGGTATGGGTTATGTATTCAAAGATACCAATTCAACTTGCGGTCATCATCGTAATTATACTATCGTTATGAGCCGACCTGGTGAGTAAAATTTTCCAGCTTAATTTTTATACTTTTTTTGCGAAAAGTAATTTTAACACCTAAAAACATCTCCACAAAATGTCTAATAACACTATGAAATTTGCACCGATAAGATTATATCTTTTATAACCTGATTAATCGGGATATTTTTGTTATGATTTTAAAGTGAAAATAATTAAAACAAGTAGTTCTCAAGAAGCGGTCTTATATTGGCTTATGGCCGAGCTGAATTCGGGCAGGTTTAGTGATGATTTGCACAAAGCGCTTAACAAACTAAAATGTAATGAAAAAATAATTACAAATCCCGACTTAGACAATAATAACGATAATCTTAAGAGGTGGCAGATATTAAAAAGTTACAGAAGCTGGCTTGATATAAATTTTGACGATTATTTATGGAGACTCGTTGAGCTAGATCAGAATGATGTTTCTAGCTTAAATTATATAGACTACAGTTACTGGAATGAGCTAAGTGATAATACAAGAATGGTAGGTCTTGCGGTTAAAAATATTAAAAACGGCAAAGTAGTATTTGATGTTCCAAACGATAGATTCTACTCGGTTGCGAAAGATATTAAAAGCGGGGTGGATTTTTTACCCATCATCGTTGTATCCAGTGATAAAAATAACCAGGGCGAGATACTTGAGGGACATCTGCGGGCGACGGGTTATGTACTATCGGAGAAAACACATAAACCATTAAAAGCAATTTGGGGAGAGTTACGACAATAATCGATATGTTTAAAATAAATAGGCCATATTGTCTCATCTTTTAAATACAGTATTATAAAAACATCTCTACTCTAGCTTCTGTAATAGTACCCACGACACGCAATCATGTTGCACCATTATGTTTATCTTAAGGAGACCAAATGGTTTCTTTTTGATATAGTTAGTTTTATGAGTAAAGGAAAAATTTTAGTTACTGATACATTGTTCATTTTTGATGAGCACATTAAGCAAATAGAGGATGCTGGTTACGAAGTTGTGAGGCTAGATAAGCCAAAAGCCACTGAAGCTGAGCTTATTGAATCTGTTAAAGGCAAAGTTGGTTATATTCTTGGTGGTATAGAGCTTATCACCGACAAAGTAATTAATGCCGCAGATGAGTTGAAGGTGATAGCGTTTACTGGTACTGATTGGCAGCATTTTATTCCGGGGTGGCAAAGAGCTAAGGAAAAAGGAATTATGATAGCACATGCACCTGGTGCAAATGCCCCTGCTGTAGCGGAGTTTGCTGTGGCTATGACGCTACTTATGCAAAGAAATTTGTTAGAACTAGGACGGACAGGTGATAAGACTTTTAAAATAAGTGGTTCGCTTTACCAGGCTGAAATCGGTGTGATTGGAGTAGGCAAAATCGGTAGTCGGATTATAGATATGCTCATCTCATTTGAACCGCTAAAAGTGAGATACAACAGCCGTTCACGCCATCCTGAATTAGAAACCGAAGGTGTTGAATTTGCCGATATAGACGAACTGCTCGTTAATAGTGATGTCATAATATTAGCTGTGCCGGGGAGTGCGGGGACAATAATTGATAAAACAGCTGTCAATAAACTTAAGAGTAATGCTCTTATCGTAAGCATTGCACCTCTAGAGCTTATTGATATGGATTCTATGCTAGTTCGGTTACAAGCTGGTAGCTTACGAGCAGCGATAGATTATCCAGCACCGAGCGAAGCCTTTAGTAGATTACCGCTGCATGCTTGGTTTAATACCAATGACCATACTGCTTACAATACACATTCAGCTAACAAGCTTGGTAGCGATATGGCAACTTCCTCACTACTTAACATGCTCGATAAAGGTGAAGATAAATATAGAGTAATCTGATTTATATCAGATTGTGTCCTGATCTAAACAATATTACCAGATTAAACCAACAATCATCTAAGCCCAGATAGCTGGATTCTAAAAGTATCAACCACTCTGCATCTACGGTCTTGTTTTGTGATCTGGAAAGATTAATCGGGATATTTTTGTTATGATGTTAATAAAGAATTCAATCTGAAATATATTATGCGACTAACCCAAATACAAAAACTATATCTAAGTAACTTCTTAACGGGACTGGTTTTTTGGTACGGTATTGAAAAGCTTTTTATGGCTAGTATTGGTATAGATGCGGTAGGGGTGGCTACTGCTACAGCTGTTATGCTAGGGTTTAATCTTATTTTTGATATTCCATCTGGCATAATTGCGGATAAGTGGAGCCGCAAAGGTATGCTATTTGTATCTGCAGTAGCGCTAGGTGTAAGCTCTGTAATACTTGGTATAAGTAACGGTATAGAAATGTATATATTGGGTTACATAATATACGGTATATATGTAGTTGCTAGTAGTGGCACTTATCAGGCAATTATTTATGATAGCTTACACGAAGAAGATAAAGCAGATCAGTATAGCAAAGTAGTTGGTAGAGCCTATGCTCTGTTTCTTGCCGGTGCAGGTTTGGCGAATGTTGCTAGTGGATTTATAGCTAACCAGTTTTCTTATTCGGCTACTTTTTATATAACAGTTACATCTTGTTTATTAAATGCGCTTCTTATAATTAGCCTAAGAGAGCCAAAATATCACAAAGCCGAAAATAAAGAACGGGTAATCAGGCAATTAGGTAAAACCGTTAAGCTTCTAGTTAACAAAAAGTTATTACTAAGCCTTGCTATAGTCATGAGTTCTTTAGCGGTGGTAGAACTATTTAAAGATGACTTTGGCCAATTGTATATGCTTAGGTACATAACGGAGCCGCGATTAATGGGGTTATTATGGGCGGCATTTGCATTTGCCTGGGCATTGGGCAGTCTTATTGCACATAGATTAAGGGCCAAGATTGACAGCTTAATAGTGTTGACTGTTTTGCCGCTGATTTTTATGTCATTTATCGATAATTGGTTTAGTTTAATTTTATTTATGGTGCAAGCAGTAGCAACGGCCGCACTATTTATTCAAATAGAAACTCGCGTACAAGAAAATACTCCATCTTCGGTAAGAGCATCGGTTCTTTCTGTACTGTCGGCATTGGGCAGAGCTATTGCAATACCCTCTAGTTTTATAATTGGCTGGATATTTGTAG
>JALOQO010000064.1 GCA_025453305.1 Patescibacteria group bacterium
TTTAGGGTACAGTCGACCGTGAACGGTTTCGTATATCGTAGTTCGTATTTCGTAGATAGATATTGTAACCTATAACCTAATATCAAACATCCAACATCTAATATCTAACATCTAACATCTATCATCTAATATCTAACATCTAATGTCTACTAACCCATTACCTAGTTCCCAACCCCCAGTCCCCAATAGTCGATATACGATCTACGAACTACGAAATACGATATACGAGATTCTAAGCTCTAAACTCTTAACTCCACTTAAGGTATAATTACTAGGTAAGAAAGAGGGTAAAATGCTTGATGATTTAAAATTAATACACACACGCGATGCGCAAGATGCACTTGGAATTGCCGAAAAGCAATGGCAGCAAATCGCATACGAGTTTCCACAAGTACAAAATGTTGATTACACCCATATAGAAAACATAGTTTTTGCCGGTATGGGCGGATCAGCCCTTGGGGCGCTTTTAAGCACCGCTTGGCCAGGCTATAATCACCCATTTGAGATTTGTCGCAATTATAATTTGCCGGGCTATGTTGGTAAAAAAACACTAGTAATTGCATCTAGTTATTCGGGCAACACAGAAGAAACCATAGAGGCATTACAACAGGCCGAATCTAAGGGTGCGTCTATTGCGGTAGTTGCCAGTGGTGGTAAGCTCAAAGAAATAGCACTAGATAAAGGATATCCGTTTGTAGAGTTACCCCAGGCGGGGCAACCCAGGTATGCGACACTATACGGATTTAAGGGTTTGTTAAGCCTGTTGGCAGACGGAGGTTTTATCGATAAAAGTATTCAAACAGAGCTAGCAAACCAAGCAGACTGGTTCAAAAACCAGTTGGCAGGCTGGCGCCCAGATGTTGCCACCAAAGACAATTATGCCAAACAAATCGCTCTAGAAGTTATAGGTAAGGCGCCAGTTATATACAGCAGTACAGAAATGTTCCCAGCAGCCTATAAATGGAAAATCAGTTTTAACGAAAACGCTAAAAATATAGCTTGGTGCAATATGTATCCAGAGTTTAATCATAACGAATTTTTAGGCTGGAGCAGCCATCCGCTTGATAAACCATATGCGGTTATCGATTTGCGTTCTAACTTAGATCACCCACGGGTGCAAAAGCGGTTTGATTTAAGCGCCAAACTTATAAGCGGTAAACGCCCAGCGCCAATTACTGTAGATTTGGTAGGCGAAACACTATTACAGCAGCTACTTTACGCAGTTGCTTTGGGAGATTTTGTAAGCTTATACACCGGCATATTAAACGGCCTAAATCCATCACCAGTTGATTTGATAGAAAAGTTCAAAAAAGAACTTTCTTAATCTTTACTTTAAAGAAATATCTATTAAACCTACAGAAGAGACCCTCCTGTCTTTAAATTTTATTATGTATTGACAATATATGTACAAATAGGTATATTGTAATTATGGCTTTCAATTTAGTCTATAGCGAAGAAAAAAATCAGATACTGAAAGCCACAAGGGGTATTGGATTTGAAGAAGTAATCAGTTGTATTGCTAGTGATAAATTGCTAGACGATAAACATCATCCAGATCCAGGCAAATCCCATCAACATATTTTTATAATACAAATTGATAAATATGCGTATGTAGTTCCATATGTAGTAGATGTAAATAAAAAAGAGATTTTTTTAAAAACTGTTTACCCTAGTAGAAAATACACAAAACAATATTTTAAGAAAGGAGATTTATAATGTCAGATTCGCCACAAGATCCATTTATTGGTCTAATTTTAAATGAAGACGAAAAAGCTATTGAAGATGTCGCAGAACAATATGTTAGATCTTCTGATTTTGAACAGAGGAAAAAGCTTGTAGAAGAAGCTGCTATACAATATGTTCAGCTAAACACTACAAAACCCATTACGCTTAGAGTTAAGCAAACAGATTTAATTAAAATTAAAGCCAAGGCAAAGCGAAGTAATATACCCTATCAAACCCTGCTTGGAGCAGTGCTTCATGATTTTGCAGAAAACAAAGAAGAGATCAAACTACGCTAATTAATGTCAATCTCTTATCCTAAGTTCCTAAACCCTAAACCCTATACCCTATACCCTATAACTGGCGGAGGGCAGATATTGGATCTTTGCGGGCAGCTTTAATAGCTGGCGCTATTCCAAACACGGTTCCAACCAAAAAAGACAGCAAAACGGCAAAGCCAATAATCGGCAAAGATATTGCCGGTATAATAGGGGTGTAAAGTTTTATAAAATAAGCTGATATAAAAAATAGTAATACGCCAAAAAATCCACCAATAACCGATAACACCATTGCCTCTACCAAGAACTGGCTAACTATTTGTCTATTTGTAGCACCAACTGACTTTCTAATACCAATTTCACGAGTTCGTTCGCTAACACTAACAAGCATTATGTTCATTATCCCAACACCGCCAACAAACAAAGATATTCCGGCAATAGCGGCAACTAATCCGGTTATAAGCTTAAATATTTGGTCGGTAATTTGCATGAAATCATCTTGTTGTAAAACGGTGTAATCTTTTTGGTTAGAGTGATTAGTTAGTAAAATATTATTAATCTCACTAGTTGTGGCATCAATATCTTTAGTATTTTTTAGCTTAACAGTAATCTGATTTATTTCTAAATCATCTTTGGCGAGTTTGTTACCGGTACCCAGAGGCATATAGATAGCCGTGTTGTAACTAGCCGGGATACCAAGTGGGCTTTCTGGGGTTAATGCTAATACACCTCGTACAATAAATTCTTCGCCCCTAATCTTTAAAACTCTGCCTATAGGATCTCTTTCGTTAAATAAATCATTGGCCGCATTGCTACCCAAAACTACTGTATTACGATTTTCGTCCATAGCTCCATAAAATTCGCCATATTCCAATTTGCTACTTAGTATTTTTTGTAAACTGCTGGGGGCTGCGATAATGGTTGCCTTAGTATATTCGGGGTTTTCTATAGTGCTGGCAATACCAGAAATATAAGAATTTGTAGCTACTGCATCTACGGTCGGTAGTTTAGCGATATCCTCTACATCTTTATTAGTTAATGTACTGGCTCCTTGGCTTGCTAGAGCGTTAAAGCTAGTAATGGCATTAGAGTTGTTAGTGGTAAAACTACGGCCGGGCAGTATAGTTATTACATCGTTTCCTAATAAGCCGACCTGTTTTATAACCTGTTTTTGAACTCCTTGTCCAACGCTTATCGCAATTAATACACTACCTACACCAATAACAATCCCAAACATTGTTAAAAAACTGCGAGTTTTGGCACTGCCCAGGCTGGTAAAGGCCATTCTAATGTGGGTTTTAAACATTATCTTGACCTCTTTCGCTTTTTTGATCTACCCGATTTAGCTTTGGCGTCTTTGCTAAGCTGTGCAATATCTGCAACCTCGCCAGATTTAAGAGCTTGGTCTTGCATAATTCGACCGTCTTGCATATATAATACTCGGCTAGCATAAGCTGTTAAGTCAGGGTTGTGAGTAACCATTATTATGGTATTACCGCCTTTGTGAATATCTCTTAGCAAATCCATAACGATTTTGCTGTTTGTCGTGTCTAGGTTTCCGGTGGGTTCATCGGCAACTATTAAAGCCGGCTTGTTTATAAGTGCCCTGGCTATAGCTACTCTTTGTATTTGCCCACCGCTAAGTTGGCTAGGCAAGTAATACTCGCGGGATTGCAAACCCACTTTGGCAAGCATAACAGATGCATCGTTTAGTCTTTTTAGAGTAGATTTACCTTTGTATGCTAAGGGTAACGCAACATTATCAAGTGCAGTTAAGTTGCCAATTAGGTTAAAATTTTGGAACACAAAACCAATTTTATCGCGTCTTGCTTTTGCTCGTTTGGTGCTTCTTAATTTTGATACATTCCTGCTATCTAGACTATATACACCTTGCGAAGGTCTATCTAGCAATCCGATTATGTGTAGCAAGGTACTTTTACCAGATCCGCTCGGGCCCATTACCGCAACAAATTCACCCTTTTCTACCGTTAAATCAACTTCATCTAAAGCAATGGTTGTGGCGTCTCCAAAACCATAAAGTTTACTTACTTTATTAAATTCAATTATTGGCATAATATTACAATCTATTGTACCCCTATAAATTGCATTGGTTCAACTAAAAAATAAGGTATAATTTACTATGTTATTAATAATCTTGGTGGAGGGGTCGCCCGAGTGTGCCATGGCGCACTCTTGGCCACCGCTGAAGCGGGGTCCCGCCACGGGCGGGAAAAGCTAGATAGGCTTACTCGTAAGCTCTCGAGGTGAGAAATGCCTGTGGCATTTCGCAAGGGAGTCAACTCTTGAAAACTTGTTTTCAAAGATG
>JALOQO010000065.1 GCA_025453305.1 Patescibacteria group bacterium
TCAAAGACCATTATAAAGTCATTCATATTCAAAACGCCGGCAGGTTAACTCTTCCTGCTCAAAATGCCCTGCTTAAAACCCTAGAAGAACCACCCAAACATGTAGTATTTATACTTGCAACCACCGAAAGTCACAAAGTACCCGAAACCATAACCTCTAGAACTCAAAAATTTAATTTTACTTTAGCGTCAACAGAAGAAGTACAGTCGCATCTTAATGATATTGCTAAAAAAGAAAATATAAAAATTTCAGACGAAGCCTTGACTACAATAGCTAGACATAGCGGTGGGAGCCTAAGGGATGCTTTAAGCGCTTTAGACCATGTTAGACACATGTCTAACGATATTAGCGATGCTCTAGTCAGAGAAGCGATTGGCGCTCCTGATATAGAGCTAACAAAATCCATTCTGAATGCCGTGGAAACCAATAATGTGCCCGGGTTATTAAATATTATTAGTAACAATTCTTATATAAGCATAGTTGCTCTGGCAAAAGATCTTTTAAATTTATTGATAGAAAATCTGCAGTCTAATAAATTAAACTTATCGTTAGAAAAAACTAATTCATTAATGCAAAAATTAATATTAGTAGAAAACAGCTCTCAGCCCGAAATGCAACTTCTTATCGCTTTACTAGGATCGATAAATGAATCCAACTCTGGAGAAATTTATAAATCTAAAACCATTAATAAATCCGTGAATCAACCAAAAACCAATATAGGAATTCGAGCACACTCTAAAGACACAACGACTCCAGTACAGTCGGTTGCTCAATCAAATTCTATAACTGATCTATCTAATGAAGATCTGTGGCCAACTACGCTAGAAGATATCCGAGCTACGCATAATACACTATATAGTATATTACGAATGGCTGAATACAATAGAGTCGACGACACGGTTTATTTAGGTTGCCAATTTGATTTTCATAAAAAAAGATTAAACGAAAGTAAAAATAAAGAGATAATTATGCGAGCATTGGCTAAAAATACAACATCTAAATTAAAATTGATTATAGGCACCAAAGAAAGTAAAAAGTCAGTGGCGCAAGAATCAAATCCTGTATCAAGTGAAATTGATGCAATTCGTATGGTATTTAATGGGGCGGAGCCGTTAGAATAATATTATGACAAAAAATCAAGATACTTCTTTGCAACCCAATAATCCAGATGCTGAAAGATCTTTAATCGGTGCTATTTTAATTGACCCAGATGCAATCGTAAGGGTTGCAGACGCTATTAATCCCGAAGATTTTTACGAAGACAGACATAGATACATCTACGAGGCAATAAAAGTTTTATACGAAAAACATAGTCCAATAGATATTCTTACTCTTTCCGATCAGCTAAAAGGCGTCGGATTTTTAGATGTTATAGGTGGGGCGTCTTACTTAACTGAACTTACAAATTATGTGCCTACAGCCGCTCATGTAGAAGAATATGCTAACATAGTAGCCCAAAAATCTATGAGAAGGCGTTTAATTAAAGCATCTAAAATAATATCCGAAACAGGATTCGATGAAACCAGGCCAATTCAAGAAGTAATAGAATCTGCCGAGATGGAATTATTTAATGTAAGTCAGAAACAAGTAAAGCAAGACATTTCATCTATAGAAGATATTTTAGCCGAAAGCTTTGAAAGGTTGGACGAACTACATAAAGATAAAGGCAAAATCCGAGGCGTATCAACGGGTTTAAAAGACCTTGATAACATACTAGCAGGTTTACAAAAAAGTGACTTAATAGTATTAGCTGCTCGACCAAGTATGGGCAAGACAGCACTATCACTTAATTTGGCGCATAATATCGCTACAATCACAGAACTTCCGGTGCTATTTTTTAGTCTAGAAATGAGCAAAGAGCAAATTGTAGATAGATTATTATCCATGGAATCGGGTGTTGATGCCTGGAGTATCAGAACCGGTAATTTATCTGATGCCGATTTCGAAAAAATCGGTCAAGCAATGGGAACATTGTCTGAAGCGCCAATTTATATAGATGATAGCCCTGGTATAACGGTTAGTGATATGCGCACAAAAGCAAGACGAGAACAACACCAGCGACAACTTGGTTGTATTATGGTAGATTATTTGCAATTAATGAGTGGTGGTTCTAGGTTTGGGGGAGATTTTAATAGGGTTCAAGAAATATCGGAAATAAGCCGAGGCTTAAAAGCAATCGCCAGAGAACTTAATGTTCCACTGGTTGCTCTTAGCCAGTTAAGCCGTAGCGTAGAGTCTCGACCCGATAAAATTCCACAACTAGCCGATCTACGAGATTCGGGGTCTATCGAGCAGGATGCCGATGTTGTAGCTTTTATATATAGGGAAGATTATTATAATCCCGATACGGATCGCAAGAATATTACAGATTTGTTAATTAAAAAACATCGCAATGGACCAACTGGACAAGTAGAACTATATTTTGATAAAGAGAGACAAAGGTTTAAAAGCTTAGACAAAAGACAAGCATCTACTCATGTTCCGTTTGAATCATAGTATAATGTTATAAAGATGAAGCAATTTTTATTAAAAAAAATAAGCTGGTTAGTGCTAAACTGGAAAATTATTATAACTTCTCTTGTTATTATTTGTATTTCTGTCATATCACTTGGGCTACAGCCGGATGTTCTTAAAGATAGTTATAATAAATTTGAATATATCTATATAAATGATGTCAAAGAACTTTCTATTCCGGCTGGTAGAATAGTAAATGCACCACACAGCATTCCAAGTAGTCTGATTGGTTCTGCTATTGATGATTATCTATTAGCCGGCAGGATAGTAACATTTATATACAGCCTGCTAGCTACCCTAACGCTACTTTATGTTATTAAAAAATGGTACACCTTACAAATTGCCGTAGTGGGCGCATTGCTATTTACAACGAGTAGTTGGGTTCTCGTGGTCAGCCATCAAGCTCTTCCGATAATATTAATGGTATTTACGCCTTTATTATTACTAGCGGTATTTTCTAACTATGTCGCAAAAAGAAGAACTTCTTATTTAAGTTTTTTGGCTCTAGCTATAAGTTTAGCTTTTGCTGCCTATGTACCGTATATGTTTTGGATGATAATTTCTATTATTGGAGTGGTTGTGTTTGTCTATCATAGGTACATATTTACTTATAAGAGTTGGCAACTAGCAATAGCATCAATTACATATTTAATATTATTATTACCTTTGGCAATTAGCCTGTCTCAATACCCTGGTCAACTTAGAGATTTATTAGGAATACCACAACAGCTACCTTCTTTTCCGCAATATATTAGTAACTTTCTTGAGCAAATCTACAGTATTTTCATTTATACACAACCATTTGATGCTTTTCATATAAAAGGCTTGCCAATGCTGGATATATTTTCAGCTATTATGTTACTTTTGGGTTTATATCACTTTAAAAAATTCATGCCTAAAAAAAGGGTTAAAACAGTGTTTATAATTCTTACTATCTTTATTTTATTAATACCGCTGTCCCCATTACTTAAAATATCCTTAACAGTGTTAATACCATTCATTTACATTTTTATACCTAGTGGTGTAAACGAAATTCTTAGACAGTGGTTTGAGTATTTTCCCAGGAATCCTATTGCTAGAAACGGCGCGGTTGTATTGTTAGTTGTCGCAATTGGCCTGGCAACATTCTATAATCTGCAGCGATATTACATTGCTTGGCCTGATATTAAAGAAACCAAATCTAGTTACATGTTACAATCTAATAACAAGGAGTAAATAATATGAGTAAATTCGATCAAGCAAAAGCTATAATGCAAGCAAAAAAAGTACAAAGCGAACTAAAAAAACTTATTATAGTAGGCGAGGCCGGCGATGGAGCGGTAAGGGTAGAGGTAACCGGCGAGCAAAAAATTAAGAAAATTAAAATTGATCCAGAATATGTAGATTTAGAGGACATAGGTTTACTAGAAAGATGGATAGAAGATGCTATCAGATCTGCAATGCAAGAAAGTCAAAAGATTGCCGCCGAAAAAGTACAGCCACTGCTTGGTAGTCTAGGAAATCTCGGGTTATAGATTGTAATTATGGGTTCTGTTTTACCAAGTGCCTTAATTGATTTAATAGACTGTTTTACTAATTTTCCAGGCGTAGGTGAAAAAACAGCCGAAAGATATGCTTATTTTGCACTAAAACAAGATAAAAGCTTAAGCGATAATCTAGCAAAGGCGCTACAGAAACTACATAGGTCTATTAAAATTTGCCCCGTAACTTTTGCGCTTATAGATACTAGCGAAGATGTTTCGCCACTATATCGGGATACTAAAAGAAATAA
>JALOQO010000066.1 GCA_025453305.1 Patescibacteria group bacterium
CTGTTAAACCTAGTTCTCCACAGACCGTTTCTAGGAAAACTTAGTTCGTATACCGGGAAATTACTATTGCTAAAGTTAATTACCACTATTACATCGTCTTTGGGGCCTGCGTAATACCAACGATGATAAGCTAATACCCTATTGTTTTCATTTAAATGAGATATATTTACATTTTGCGATATTAAGCCCTTGCTTACACCCCATAGGTTTCGCCTTAAACTAATTAAGTTTTTGTGAGCTTCAATTAAACCGGGATATTTACTAGCTTTCTGCCAATCGAGCTGGCGCCAGTCATTAAAACTGCCGTCTTCGGCAAATTCTTGGCCCTGGAAAAGCATTGGTATGCCCGGCATACTCAACAGGATTGTTGATGCAATTAACGCTTTGTTTCTAGCAAGTAAGCTACTTGCTTGGCCATCAGAAATCTCGGTAATTAATCTTGCCCCACCATTAGCAGCGCTATCGTGGGAATCGCTAAAGATAATTTTCTGAAAAGCATCATTGTTATAGCGCCGAGTAAGTTCGCTACATAGTTCGCTAAGGCTTGTTGAGTTGTTTTGTAAAGATTGCCTAATAGCGTGTGGTACCCCTAGCTCCCACTGGGCGTTAAATCCGGTTCCACCATCGCTAATGGGTTTTGTAATGTATTCGTTGCCGGATACATCCTCGGCAATAATTATGCTAGCTGGCTTGATTTTCTTTGCTACAGTATTTATTTTTTGCATAAGTTGCCAGGCCTCTGGTAAATCTGTTGATGGATCGTTGTTATGACCGTAGACATTTCTGATATAAATTGTAGAATCCATTCTTAATCCATCAACCCGGCAATCGTTAAGCCACATTGCGACATTGTCTATAAGATATTGCTGAACCTCTGGTCGGCCATAATCTGGGCGAGTATTACCCCAGGGTGTATCAGCCCGCCAATCGTTATAAAAATATATACCACCCTTGTTATCTTGATGCCAACCGTCGAACTGCCACAAATCCAGCGACTCATCAGGCCCAAAGTGGTTATAAACAACATCAACTATAATACCAATACCCTTTTGATGGGCTTGTTTTACTAGATTTAAAAATTCTTGTCGACCACCATATAATGTTTCGATTGCAAAAATATAGTCTATAGCATAACCCCAGCCTCGGTCCATAAGCATACTGCTTATCGGCATTAGTTCTATCATATTAATACCAAGGTCTTTAAGGTAATCTAATTTGTCTACTACTCCCTCAAAGGTTCCAGACAAAGAAGTGTCGAAACGGTTATAGGTTCCTACATGAAGTTCGTAAATCACCTGTTCGTTTATAGGTGGTGCAATAAAATTATCATCACCCCAATCGAACAATTCTTGTGACAATACCGAATTACCCGATGTTGTAGTAAAGTGTAAGGCTCTTGGATCGTTTCGGTTAAAAACTTGCCCGCTGTTATGAATTTCAAACTTATATTCTTGGCCAGCGCAGGCGCCCTTTATGCTAACAAACCAATAACCGTCATTTTCACTGGTCATTTCTATTGGTTGCCAGTCGCTAAAGTGGCCTTTTACGAACACTTTTTGAGCAAACGGCGCCCAAACCCTAAAATTGACGTGATTGTTTTTTAAAAATGCTCCGACTTCTTTTTTGTGTTTAGACATATTGCAATAGTTGTTAAATTGTATTTATAATTTTTATCTATTATGGCTGAAAAACACCTGCATATACTTGCCATGCCAAAGCCGATTTGGCCACTAAACTTAAAATAATATAAACCCTTTCACCATAAAGATAGTCTGACCATTTTCCGATTTTTTTATATTGCAAGTACATATTAATAGCAAAGCAGTTAAAGAATATAAATATGCTAGCATAAATACCGTACACAAAACCGGGCACCCCGTTTAGGCTGTATGAGTTTGCCGCCCAAACATATATCCCAAAAGCTACCCATGGTACTATTCCCAAAAAACAGCCAATAACAAAACTTAGCCAATCTGGCTTTTTTTTGCCCTGATTGACAACTTCCATAACCAAACCCATTAGGTTCATACCAGCAACTAGCGCAAATATCATAACCAAACTAGCTAAGTCTTGCATTCCGCTTAATAAAGCGATAGCAACCATCATTGTGCTGGCGCTAATACTGTATTCTATCCAGCGAGCTTTGTTAATCCCCTTTTCTAGATCAGATTCGTACTTTTTACGGTACCAAGTAACAATACTTAAGTGAGCTATAGCGCTCATAAACATAAAGCTAGCAACTAACCAGGCAAAGTTAATACTAAATAGAACAGCCGTAGCTGGCTCTAAACTCTCTGTTATAGGATTGAACGATAGGTAGTTTGCAGTTATATCATAACTGGCGTCTGCACCTACCGCGCTTACTAGCCATAGCATTAAAACGCCCTGAATTGCATGTAAACCGAGTGCTATTTTGTTTAATTTTATTAGTTGTGATATTTTTTTGTTTGGTGATTTTTTGAATAGGTTTTTCATAATTTTAACTATAGCATTTTGAATCTAAAAAATAAATTATAAACTATATACCCAGCACTAAAAACTGTTATTCTTATATGTATGACAAACCAGCAAAATTTGCGCCGATGGGTAGAAGGCGCCATTGTTTATCAAATTTACCCAAGAAGTTTTTATGATTTTAACAACGACGGAATCGGAGACATTAAAGGCATTGAAGCTAAACTAGATTATTTAAAAGAGTTGGGTGTAAACGCTATATGGTTGTCGCCTTTTTATCCTTCGCCAATGGCTGATTTCGGATACGATGTAGCCGATTATTGTGATGTGGATCCAATATTTGGAAATATAGAAGATATCAAAGAACTTATTGGTAATGCCCATAAGCGGGATATTCGTATTATGGTTGATTTAGTGCCCAATCATACATCGGACGAACACGAGTGGTTTCGCCAATCTAGGCAGTCCAAAGATGGTGAGTATGCAGATTGGTATATCTGGAAAGACCCTGCGGGTTTAGATAAAAACGGCAATCCATTACTACCAAATAACTGGATAGATGTTTTAACCGGTGAAACGGCTTGGGAGTGGGAGCCGTCTAGGCAGCAGTTTTACCTGCATAGTTTTGATGTTAAGCAACCAGATTTAAACTGGACTAATCCAGAGGTTCGTGAGGCTATTAAAGAGGTGATGCGATTTTGGCTAGATTTGGGGGTAGACGGCTTTAGGGTTGACGCAGTGCAGTTTATGGCTAAAGATCCACTATTTCGTGATGAGCCAAAAAACCCAAATTATAATCCAAAAAATGACTCTAAATATGGCCTTTTGTTACACCCCAACAATCATGGCTGGCCACAAATCTATGCTTATCTATCTGAAATGGCTGCTGTGCTTAAAGAGCCAAAATATCTAATTTCCCCCAGATTTATGGTGTTAGAGTCCTACCCTGATACTCATGAACCAGTAGAAGAATATTTGGGATATTACGAGAGTATAGATCCATTAGTTGCCGCGCCATTCAACTTTGAGGGTTTGGATTTGGGTTTGCCCTGGCGGGCAGATAGTTGGCGTGATTTTCTTACAAAATTTCATAAATCCTTAGATGATCACAGTAATTTATGTGTTGCTAGCTATGCCTTTGGTAATCATGATCGGTCAAGAATTGTTTCTAGGGTTGGAGAAGAGGTGGCTAGGAGCATGGCAGTTCTTTTATTAACTTTGCCCGGTATGGTATTTATATATAACGGTGAAGAAATTGGCATGAAAGACGGCGATATACCAAAAAATATGATTCAAGACCCCTGTGCGAGGGGCGGATCTGGTCGCGACCCACAGCGAACGCCAATGCAATGGTCGGCCGGTACTAATGCTGGTTTTTCTAGGGCTAAATCAACTTGGCTACCGGTTGCTAAGGGCTATGAAACTAGCAATGTAGATTACCAGTTAAAACAAGACGATTCTTTTTTGAGCCTTTATAAAAAACTTGGTAGCTTAAGAAACCAAAATCCGGCTATAAAGTATGGTAGCTTTAGTATAATCGATACCGGTAATAAACATGTAGTTGGGTTTATAAGACAATACAAAGAAGATAAAATTAAAGTCTTAATAAACTTTTCAGGTGAGTCGCAAAAAGTAGCAGCCAAAGTAGCGGACGGCGAAAGGGTGTTGTCATCTGTGGGTTATGGCCAGCAAAACGGCAAAGATTCACAGTTATTGGCGCCTAACGAGGCCCTAGTAATTAAACTATAAACCTTAAAAAGATATAAAAATCGCGATTGTTTTTAGTTAACCGCCAACAATTATCATTGGACTTGGCC
>JALOQO010000067.1 GCA_025453305.1 Patescibacteria group bacterium
AAAATAATTATGCAAACCTGGAGCCCTAACCAAATGCTTCCGAAAGCTTTTAAAGATATAAGAACAATGCCCGAAAAGATAGAAGGAGTGCCCTATGACTAAGGGTTTTTATATAGTTATTGAAGGCCCTCAAGGTGTTGGCAAAACAACACAAGTTGAACTACTAGCAAATACTCTACAAAAAAATAATTATCCTGTTCGTGTTTTTAGGGAGCCCGATAGCCAAAGCCATTTATCGGCAAGGGCTATTAGAAATATTACCCAAAACCCTGACTATCCGCTCAATACTCGCGCAGAAGTATTGTTATATAACGCCGCTAGAGCCTTATCGCTAGAAGTAATCAATAAAAGTGTAAACCAAGGAGTGATATGCTTAGTTGACAGAAACTATCTAACCACCCTAGCTGTGCAATATTACGGCAGGGGCGATGTGCCCGATTACGAAACGATTTACAACATTATATCGTTTGCTGTTGGCAAAAATGAACCCGATTTAACCATTGTTATGGACGCGCCGGCTGATGTTTTATATCGTAGACAAAAAGTAAGAGCCCAGGGCGAAAGATTTGATAACCTAGATATAGCATTTTTAGACAAGGTTAGGGCCGGCTATTTAATAGAAGCCAAAAAACGGCATTATCCGGTAGTTTTAGCCGATAACAGTACCGAAGTTGTCCGTGGATATATATGGGAATTCGTTCAGGCACTAATTACTGGCAAAAATGTTAACACAAAAGCTGCCAATATTGCAGAACAGTCTAACAATACGATTAAATCTGATGAATTATTACCAGAATCTAAGAAAGATTATGTTGAAACTTTAGATAACGGGCACAAAATAATCACTGATATTGGTAAGCAAAGGCTCGAAACTGTTGTTACCGACACCAAGGCGGATGTATATTCGTTTAGTGGAGAGCTCGATCAAGTAACCTTAGCAGCAGCTATGGCCAGACTTAGTCGCAGAGGTGATGATATGCGGGTAACATTGCTTGATGAGTTTGTAGACAAACAAGGCAAAGATCAAGAACTAATAAAAAGAGTAGTCACAGCCTATGGTGATGATTCGGTTCAGCAACTGGTTGGAGTCCAGATGGTAATAGAGGGTGCATCAAACTTATTAACTAAACAAATAGAGTGGGGTAGGTTGGCTACATATTTAGAGCAATCTATTAGATATATTTATTACGATCAAAAAGACCAAAATGGAAATTATAAATATTATATACCTTTGAACCTAGGCAAAGATATTAAAGAACTTTATGTATCTACTATGGATAAATTGTTTGATAATTATTCAAAAGTAGTACACCGTGTTACAGAATATATATCAAAAAACGATACCACTCCCAAAAATAAACGAGATGGTGCCTGGAAGGCTGCTGTTCGCGCCCAAGCCTGTGATGCCGCTAGAGTTATGCTGCCAGTTTCAACCCAGAGCACGGTTGGAATCTTTGCCTCGAGCCAAGCTTTAGAAAGTTTAATTATTCGTCTTGGTTCACTTGAATCAAAAGAAGCTCAAGATTGCTCAAAAAACATCTTGTTACAGGCCAGAAAAGTAGTGCCTGCATTTCTTGAAAGAACTGATAAGCCCGAGAGAGGTGGCGCTACCATGGCTTATTTGGCTAATACTAAAAAAGCAGTTAAAGAACTAGCCCATAAATATGCCCCCTTACAACACAGTACCAACTACGATGCGGTAACACTTACTGACTATTATCCCAAAAATGAACTATCCGTAGTGCCACATATGTTATACGAACACACCAGCTTAAGCGAACAGGAGTTAAACGATATAACAGCTAACTTGTCGTACAAAGAAAAAACAGACATATTTATGGCTTATATGGGTGAAAGATTAAATAGAAGGCATCGCCCAGGCAGGGCTCTAGAACGGCTTTGGTATAGTTTTGATTTAGTATGTGATTATGGCATCTTTAGAGATTTGCAACGACATAGAATGGTTAATGATTTATCGTGGCAGCAACTAACGCCCAGATATGGATATGATATACCCGAACTAATAGAAAAGGCCGGTGTATCAGAGATACTGCTAGACAGTTTCGATATTAGTCTAGAACTAAATTCGGCCTTGGTAAGAGCTGGTAAAATGGTTGAAAGCCAATACGCAACTTTAATGGGCCATAAAATGCGCTGGAAAATTACTATGAACGCTCGCCAAGCTTTTCATTTTATAGAGCTTCGTACTACCCCGCATGGGCACCCTGGATATCGAAAATTGGTCAAACAGATGTACGATAAAATAGCTACTGTGCACCCGCTAATTAGCGAATCAATTAAGTTCGTTAACAAGGACGAAGATCCTGAATTAACAAGATTAGCTGCCGAACGCGCCACCCAATATAAACTAAGTATGCTAGACAAAAAATAAATTATTGCTTAATACATACAATCTGTTATAATTAGACAGTAAACCAAAGACAGCGACTGCTAAAAAAGCTTAATTTGTCGCCTAGGTACTAAATAGAATCAATATTTATTAGTCTTTGGTGCGAGGTTAAGCCAAAGATTTTTTATTTGGCAAAACCAGCACATTAACAAATGGTCGATACATAATTAACTAAATAAAGGTACATTAATATATGGCTTTAACTAAAGAACAAAAGCATGCTGTAGTTGCAGAAGTTACCGATTTATTAGCTTCTTCTAAGATGACGGTTATAGCAGAATACAAAGGTATGACTGTTAAATCAATGCAAGCACTAAGAAAAGACGCCAAAGAAAACGGTACAGCTGTAAAGGTTGTTAAAAACCGCCTTGTAAAACAGGCAATTGGATCTGTTGATAACCTAAAAGAAGTCGACACCGGTTCTTTAACAAACCAACTCCTTTATGCTTTTAACAGTCAAGATGAAGTAGCCCCCGCAAAGGTACTTAGTGACTATGCAAAAAAAGACTCGTCTTTACAATTTGTAGGTGCAATAACAGCCGAGGGCTTGTTTATCGGAGCAGACGAAGTAAAGGCATTAGCAAGCTTGCCTAGCAAGAATCAGTTGGTAGCTGGTTTAATTAACACCCTACAATCACCACTTCGCGGTTCTATAAGTGCATTAAGCGGTAATTTGCATGGATATCTTAAGGCTATAGAAGCATCCAAAACTTAAAAAGTAAATAGTGAATGGGTGTTGGTTAATAAGGATAATTTAACTAACCTCAACAAACTACCTACTATCAACTAAATATTATCAACTAATAATCGGAGATTATAAAATGGCAGATTTAAAGAAACTTGCAGAACAATTAGTTAACCTAACCGTTCTAGAAGTAAATGAACTAGGAACAATTTTAAAAGACGAATACGGTATTGAACCTACAGCGGCAGCTGTGGCTGTTGCCGCTGCTCCAGCGAATGGTGACGCAGCTCCAGCCGCAGAAGAAAAAAGCGAATACGATGTGATTCTTAAAGATGCAGGTGCTCAAAAAGTTGCAGTAATTAAAGCAGTAAAAGATATCACCGGGCTTGGCCTTGGAGAGGCGAAAGCTATCGTAGACGGCGCACCAAAGCCCGTGCTTGAAAAAGCTAAGAAAGAAGATGCCGAAGCTGCTAAAAAAACATTAGAAGAAGCTGGTGCAACCGTAGAACTAGTCTAATTAGAATGTATTTCAACAATTAAGTCGCTCTTAAACCAAAGAGCGACTTTTTTGATCTAAGTAGTTAATTTCACAACACAATAAATATATTATTTGTATCTGTTAGGACGGACTATATACAAGCAACCAGTGATTAATAGTTGTTTAAATTACTCTAGTATGATACGGTAAAATTAAGGTTAATTATAGAGGTGTTTTTAAGAAACATAAAAAGAGGAGAGCTGCGATGTCCGATTTACCAGAGAAGCAAGTAAAGCGATTAAAGGCACTTATTAGAGATGCCGAAACTAATTTACAGGCTGCATATGAGTTGCTAGTTAGTATTGTAGGGGAAGATCCCGAATTAACTTCACACGCCAAAGAAACTATTAGTGGTAAAGTGTTAGAAGGCGTATTTGATGGTCAAAATATGGTTGGTTCAGACGGTAAAACATATCCGGTTCCTGCTAACTACGCCAGCAAATCAAAGTTAGTAGAAGGCGATATTCTCAAGCTCACTATTAGCGATGATGGCGCATTTTTGTATAAGCAGATTGGGCCAATACCTAGAAAACAAGTAGTTGGTATATTAACTCAAAAAGATGGACATTATTTTGTTGAGGTTGCCGACAAACAATATCGAGTATTACTTGCCAGTG
>JALOQO010000068.1 GCA_025453305.1 Patescibacteria group bacterium
CTTTGGCACAGCCGATGCCAGCGATGAAATGATTGATGATAACCCGCGACATATAGATGTATCAGATGATGACCCCCGCGACGAATACCTAACGCGTTAGTATATCGTAGTTCGCATCATTTATCCAACTCATGCAAGTGTAATTAAATTGTTTAAATATAATACGACAAATTAAGGGTCTTAAGTAAAATGAAATATCAAATTTCTCCGCCACCTTGGTTGGTGTGACAATTTCATTAATCACCATTAACAACTCTCTACTCAATACTGTTCATTGTAAACTGTAAACTACTAACATCTAACATCAATCATCTAATATCCAATATTGACTAACAGAGGTGTAACTGATACAATACTTGGTATTATTAACTTCAGCTTGCAACCAAAAGGGTGTGCAGGCTATAACCAAAGGAAGGACAGCTTATGAATAGCTATGTTATGAATAGCTATGAGCTAGCTATATTATACGACCCCGATCTAGAAATAGATCTAGATAAAGCTGCTGATAAAATCAAGCAGTTAATATCAGCCAACGGTGGTAAAATCACCGGTGAAGATAATTGGGGCAAGCGCAAATTAGCATATAAAATAAAGGGTCATGATATGGCTCTATATGTTTTTTATGCAGTAGATTTGCCACCAGAATCGGTTAAGCCAATAGAGGCTACCTTAAATATTACAGACGAAGTTATCAGATTTTTGATAACTAAGCCTGATTTTAAGGCTATCAAAAAAGCCGAAGCCGCAAAAGCAGCCAAAGCAAAAAGCGCCAAAAAGCGCGAAGAACACGAAGCCGCCGAGCGCAAAGAAGCAGAAGGCAGCGAGTAATTTTATATAGGGTAGAGGGTGTAGGTGTTAGGCTGAATGGATAATCCCAATTACCCAGTTCCTAACCCCCAATCCCCATAACGACGGAGGAATATATGGCACGAAGTTTTAATCAAGTTGTACTAATGGGTAATTTAACAAGAGATCCAGAACTACGGTCTACAAATAGTGGTCAAAGTGTGTGTAACTTTAGTTTAGCCTTAAATCGCAGTTATAAAGATGCAAATGGCGAGTGGCAAGAAGCAACAGATTATATAGATGTTATAGCTTGGGGACCCTTAGGCGAGAGAGTAAGTCAGTATTTAACCAAGGGTAGACCAGTTTTGGTAAGTGGGCGCTTGCAAAATCGCACCTGGGAGCAAGATGGTCAGAAAAGAAGCAAGGTAGAGGTTGTTGCCCAAGATGTAACATTTTTGGGTAGCCGTGGCGAGGGTGGCTCTGATAGCGCTCCCTCAGGCAGTTCTGCGCCAAAATCTCAGCCCAAAAAAGATGTCGCTATAGAGGATATTAGCGACGAACCGATAGACCTTAGCGAAATACCATTTTAAGTAGGGTATAGTGGTTAGGTGATAGGGAATAGGGTTAATCGCAAATTGCAATTCCCATTACCCTTTACCGAATCCCCGGCCCCCAATTTAACCTAAAGGAGAGTTATAAATGTCAACTAATAAAAGAAAACCAGTAACCGGTAGTCTGTATTTTGATTACAAAGATGTTAAATCATTGCAAAGATTTATTAACCAGTTTGGCCAAATAGAGGGCCGCAAACGCACTGGATTAACAGAAATGCAACAAAGACGGCTAGCGCGAGCTATTAAGCAAGCTCGCCATATTGCCTTGCTGCCTTTTGTAACCGGCAAATAGTTTAATAGGGAATAGGGACTAGGTAATAGGAACTAGGGCTTCCCATTACCCATTTCCCAAAACCCAACCCCTATAATTCTACAAAGGAGAATTAATATGGCTTTCGGAATCACAGATTTAAAAAAAGGCGCAGTGTTCCAGCTAGATAATCACCCATACCGGGTAATGGAATACGGGCAAAAAGTAATGGGCAGAGGTGGCTCTATTGTAAATGTTAAAATTAAAAGCTTAATAGACGGCAAAGTGCTTGATAAAACTTTTAAGGGCAACGAATCTGTAGAGCAAGCAGATGTAACCTATAGTTCTGTTCAATATTTGTACAACGATAACAAGTATTATTATTTTATGGACAACGATACCTATGAACAAATAGAACTTAATGCCGATATTGTAGATGGCCAAACCGGATATCTAAAAGAAGGCGATACCGTTAAGGCGATGCGATTTAACGGGCAAGTTATTAGTATAGAGTTGTCAAAAAATGTATATTTAGAGGTTACTTATGCAGAGGATGTAGTAAAAGGCGATACATCTAGTGCAATTACCAAAGATGCAAAGTTAGAAACTGGCATAACGGTAAGAGTGCCAGCATTTATTAAAATTGGCGATATCATTAGTGTAGATACCGAAACCGGAGCCTACCGGGAAAGAAAGAAGTAAATTAATGGGTGATAAATTAGCCACTACCAAAGCTATAACAGGCGAAATAATCGTTCCCCTTACGAAGGAAATTTTGAGAATTCCTATTTCGTTATTACAAAAACTAATAGGTAGTATTGCTGTAAGTAATCAAGACGCCAAAGAAAAATAATAACAAATTTTGTATATGCCAAAGCAACTAAAAACAAGACTTGATCAACTAATTTTTGATAGGGGGCTTGTTAATAGCCGTTCACAGGCGGAGAGTTATATTAAACTTGGCAAGGTTAAGGTTGCGGGTAAGGTGGTTACTAAACCCGGGTATTTTGTTTATGATGATTCTGATGTAACCTTAAATCAAGATGAGCAGTTCGTGAGCCGGGCTGGCCTAAAATTGGCTAGCGTGGCGCGCGCGCTTGATTTAGATTTTAAAGACAAGATAGTTTTAGATGTAGGTAGTAGCACGGGGGGGTTTACAGACTATGCCTTAAAGCATGGCGCAAAAAAAGTGTTCGCTGTAGATGTTGGTACAAATCAATTGCACCCAAAATTGCAGGGCAACCCCAAAATAGTACTATATGAACAAACCAATGTGTTAGATGCTAGATACGACCATGATACAGCATACCCAAAATCCAACCCCAAACATCTAAAAGAAGAACACAAAGAGCAAAATCCAACATCTAACACCCAGAATCTAACAGAATATAATAAAGTACAACATCCAACATCTAACATCAAATATCTAACATCTAAACCGGATATTATTTTAATTGATGTTAGCTTTGTAAGTTTAAGGGACATTTTGCCACATATTGCTAAATATCTAGCAACTAAAAATACATTAGTTGTAGCTATGCTAAAACCGCAGTTCGAAACGGGCGAAAAAGCCAAAAACAAAGGTGTAATAAAAAATGATGCAATGCGCCGGGCTATACTAAAAGATTTTGAACAATGGGTAAAAAAGTATTTTGTAATCATTAATAAAGCAGACTCTGGGGTCGCTGGCGCCAAAGGCAACCAAGAAAGGTTTTACTTATTAAAAAAAGGTGATTTATGACAGAACGAAGTGTGTTAACGGCAGAGTCTAGGGTTGATCCAGACCAGCAAAAGCATGAACTATTGGTGGGTGTTTTTAGACATTTGAAATTACTTTTTGCTGATAATCCTAGTCTAATTTCTGCCAACTCTATGATTGGTTCGCAAGAAAGTATGGTGGTTGCAGTTAATTTAGAAGGGTTAACTTATGTATACACAGTTTCTATGGTTGTTGATCCCAAGATAGAATCTTACAATATAAAACCTTCGGGGGATAACCCCGCTAACAATCAAGAGTCCGACCCAGTAGCTAGCACATTAGGCACGGAGTTATTTTGGACAGCTATCAAACTGGTGTTAGAAAATGATAATTATAGGATTACGGTAGTAAGTATTACGAAAAATGGTATGCAACAAACTATAATATTCAATGATCTAAATGAATTAGAAAGATTAATCCATATAATTAAGCAGATGAAGCCGGCGCCGTAACATAATTGCCTAAATGTTTGAATATAACATAGCTATTAATCACAGACTAAAGGTAATAAAATGTTATAATATATATCATAAAGCTAAAAATGCATGACAGAATCACTAAAACTAGACCTTGGCCCAACCCCACCACCCGATTATGAGGTGTTAGAAAGACTGATTTTAAGAGGATCCATTGAGGGTCGGGGTCTTAATACCGGGCTACAGCCTATGTTGGCTCCAGACATAAACAACGGTGGTAAGCTGGCCGATATTAGTTACCATAAAATTTGTGATGCTCTATTTTTGCTAGACTCGTCAGATCGTGGGATTAGTCAGTTTTACCATTTGATAATGGCAAATGTTTCTTCGCCAGAAAGTGAACTAGTACCCGCCTTTGTACTAGTTGCTTTACCGGTAAATAAATATCGTAGCCTTTTTAGGAGCAAGTCCAGAGTAGATATAAGTTTTGATAAGCTAATAACGGTGCATATAATAACTATACAGGGTGATACGGTTAGTTTCTATTACGATTATCGTAGTATCGTTGATCCAAACAAGACAATGCCCAAGTCTACAATAACATCTAGTGGTGGAATTAGTGAACTAACAGAAAGATTTGTACCCGTAACAGATCCTAAAACGGTA
>JALOQO010000008.1 GCA_025453305.1 Patescibacteria group bacterium
TTTTGCATTGGTGACCCCGGCGGGATTCGAACCCGCGATCTTCTGGATGAGAACCAGATATCCTACCCACATTCTGCGGGCCCGAAACTACATTCATGAAAGCATAGCTTTCAGAAGTAGGTTTCCTTGCAATCCGCCACCGGCGGATCTCACGCTAGACGACGGGGCCAATAAAGCTAGTAATAATTGTAGTATAAGATAGGCTAAATAAGCAAAAAATCAAAAACTACCATTTTAACTTTAAATAAAACAAAAGACCTAGTTTCCTAGGTCAATTGCTTTAAAGCGATTGTAATAAAATTACCAGCTTTTGCTTCGGAACGAACCGCCGCCACCGCCATTACCACCACGAGGGCGATCTTCTTTGGGGCGAGCTTCGTTCACTACGATGGTACGACCGTCTAGCTCTGAATTATTCAAAGCCTCGATTGCAGCACGGCCTTCTTCTTCGGTTTCGTATTCTACGAATCCAAAGCCCTTGCTACGACCGCTTTCACGATCTTTGATAACGGTTGCGCTTACAACAGTACCAAAGGGTGCAAAAGCAGCCTGTAAACCATCATCGTCGGTACCCCATGCTAGGCTACCTACAAATAGTTTGAATGCCATTTTGATTCCTTGTTATCTCCTTACCGCAAGTACGACCTTTTCTGTCTTTCTTTCGCTTTAGAGATAAAAAACAATCTCGAACGTAATGACAAATCTTGCGCTAAGTGTTACTGTAGCACAATAAGTTTAAATAGTACATAGTTAAATACACCTAATTTTGCTAGCCGCAACCCTTACGGCTTCTCCCCAGCTACCAAAAACATTTGGAGTATTTACAACATCACAAGCTCTTATATGCATTTTTACTACTAAGGCTAGTTCGTTAATTATCTCGCTAGCATTTGGCGCCACAATCGTTGCACCAATGATGGTCCCATAGTTAGATGCTATTATTTTTACAAACCCATCTTGATAAGGTTTTGTAAAAGACCTACCCACGATACTTATTGGAGTTAAAGAAGTCTGATATGGTTGCCCAGTGAGTATTATTGATTTTTCACTAGTTCCAACTGTAGCAATTTCTGGAGTTCCAAAAATCGCGCGGGGTATAAAAGAGGGGTTAAAATGGATTTTTTTACGACTCATAATGTTATGGGCTGCTATTTGCCCGCTTAAGAGTGCGCCACCCGCAGAATCAACCAAACCCGTAATATCACCAATAGCATACACATTTTTTTGACTTGTTCTAAGTGATTTATTAACCGTAATGCCGTCTTTATTATAATCAATACCTAAATTTTCTAAACCAATATCGGTACTAGGCTTATTACCACAAGCAAGCATTACTGCATGCACCCTCAAGCCATGTGCTAAACCCCCTTTTTGGTAATTGACGGTAATTCCTTTTTCACTTTTAGCAATGGATTTTATAGTAGTTTTCGTATGAACAGCAACACCAAGGTTTGTCAGAATATTTTCGGCCAAATCACTTGCTTCTGGATCAAGATGGTTTAATATGTGATCTTTCGATTCAATAATATGTACCTTTACATCAAATGCTCGCAAAATTTGTGAATATTCATAAGCGGTAGGTCCCCCACCGATAATTAACATAGACTTGGGTAATTCTTTGAGGTCTTGAAAACTCCTATAGGTTAAATAACCAGCATCAGACAAGCCGTTTATGTCTGGAACATAAGGGTATGAACCATTAGCAATAATATAATACTTTGCCGTATATTGGTTTAAGCCTACCGTTATAGTTTGATTATCAATAAAGTGAGCATGGCCCCTGACTATCTTGATTCCAGCGCCATATTTGTCGTCGGTTACCAACACGCCGGTAGCTGTTATAGCTTTTTTCTGGGCATGTATAACAGCATTAAAGTCTATATCGAAATTATCTACAGATATACCATGATGTGAAGATTTTTTTATTTCTTGAAATAGGTTTGCACTTTCTAGTAAAGATCTTGTAGGAATACAGCTATGATGAGCGCAGTCGCCACCTAATTTTCCATTCTCTATAACAATAACGGTCTTTCCAGAATTATGTAGAGTTTGAGCTGCCACCGTACCAGCAGCACCACCACCAATTACAATAACATCGGCACTAAGTTTACTTTTACGATTTTTTAAAGCCATATCTATTAGACTACCATAAATGCTTATGTTTTTTATAAGATAAGGCAATGGCATGATCAATTTTTTCTAACTCTTTATTAACCATAGATCTTATATCATTTGTTGTAACAACAGTTTTTTTATCTAACCAAGATTCGACATCGGCGATAACCATATCGGTGAAATGATTTGCTTCTTTTGATGGATAGTGATTACTTATAAAAGTTTTATAAATACTGTTTTTAAGTTTTACACGATCAAAATCAACTATTTTGCCAGAGTGTTTTTTGATATGTTTCATATATCTAATACACCCCCAGTTGCTACCAACAATAACATTAACCAGGTTACGGCAAGTATTGCTAATCCATTATAAAGTCGCATTGTACCTTTAGTGTTTTCTTTCCAGGCAATTATTGCACTTGGTTTAGTACCACTAGACAAAAGTGCAAGTACTATATAAATTGGTGTAGCAAGCCCAAATACAAAAGGCAAACCCCATATAAGCGCGTTGGGGCTTACAATAACACTAATTCCTCCCAAAACAGAAATTACAATCCCCAAAGACGGAATAGTGGCATAGGCGGTAACCAAAGCGAGGGCTAAAATATTTAGTAAGCCTCTTTTTTTGGTCGTTTTGTCGTGGATAACAGAAGTAAGCTTTTTAGATGGTTTTATCAACGGTTCTTGCCAAAAATAGCGCCTTATTAAACCAAGGCTATATACTATTGCAATAAGACTAATAGCTATAATAAAAGTTAGTTGATAAGCTGGGCTAAACCATAATAATATCGAACTTACAACAACAGAGAAAAACAAAATAAATACTACATAAAAAATCAAAAACAAAAATCCACCCATAGTGTATTTATTATTAGATTCGCCATTACCAATTAGCGATTTTATAAAAGCTACAAAAGAACTTATAACTACCGGATTAGTACCAATTAGAAGACCGGTAATTAAGCCGATAATTCCAAAACCATACAAAGTCATAGCCAAGTATCCACATTTACTATAGTATCTAGTGCCAGGGCAAGCATAATAAGGCTTGATATTGTGATTAAGCCACATATTAATCCAAAGGTAATAATTTTAGCCGATTTGTTTTTGTTGAACAGATTGTAAGTTATTAAAAACAATACAATTACAGCAAAGCTTCCAAATATTGTTTTTAGGCCCATTATGGCTTCACTAGATGCAATAATCGATACGGCGCCCATTAGTTTTTTTGCCCTCTCTCAATAAAAACTATATCATTGTAAATAGCATAACCGCAATAACGATTCCAAGGAATATATAAATGACCAGTTTAAACTCACCAAGACAGTGGCATCGCCTAACAACTAACGAAGTTTTAAGTACTGTTGGTAGTAGTGTAAATGGTTTAGACAAATCATCCTTAACAAAAAATCTCAAACAATATGGCTATATTCAACCTTTGTTTATACCAAAATGGCTAAGACCATATTTTAAATACCAGGCAATAAGGAGTGGCAAATCAGAACAAATTACAAGTCAAGAAATGATATTAGGCGATATACTGATATTAAATAAGGGCGATATAGTCCCGGGATTAATGAGAGTTATTAAGGTTAATGATGCTACTGTTCAGGAACATGATATTACCGGCATAAGTGCTCCGATATCAAAAAACTCTTTAGCCATACAATCAATCGCACCCATTAACCAACAAAAAAACATGTTATTTGCTGGCACTTATATCGAAAGTGGGTCAGTAGTTGCAGTACTGGTGGGCGGATCGCAAAAAAATAAAATCTTAAAAATAAAGCAAAGCATTAAGTTTAAAAGAAATAATATAATTACTTCTATAGATAATGCAAAAAAAATAAGCAATTGCAATGCGGTAATTTTTGATGGCCTAACTAAGCCCCAAGATATCAAAGATAGTTTTCGCGAACTTTATATTAAAAATCAAATATCATGTCTTTATCTTCTTGATTTTGACAATATCAAAAAGATAACAACTGACTTTCCAGAAATAATTCCTCTACAAAAATCTAATAGAACAGGTGTATTTGTAACATTAAAAAAACCCTACCTAGATACTAATGTGAAAGATTTTATTAAATCCAATAAAACAATATATTTAGGGCCTGATGCTGGTAATGATCCAGTTAGTCTGGCATCAACAGTTGCAATTGTTGCAGGTAATCAATACACCCAAATAGGATTGTTTAAATGCAAATCGATAACTATCAACCTTTCACCATCAAACTTAACAAGTATTTTATACAACATTAAATAAGCATAAACCTATTGACTTTTTCAGATAGATGATATATAATACAATCATTGCTGTAAAAAAGCAAAAATAAAAACAATTTAACACCTATAGGAGTGCTCATGAGCGATACACAGCTCAACTTTGAGCTCCTAGAAACTAGCGATACTGCTATTAGTCAATTTGATACTTGGCTATCAAATTTATAGTAAAATCGCCAGTATAAGGAGCAAGCCACTAAGCGGATTATCATAAAAGATGATGCGCTTTTAGTGGTGTTGGAGCAAAACAATCTCTGTTAAATCGGAGATTTTTTTGTTATAGTATGCTTTGTTGGTTTGCGGCAGGGTAGCTCAGATGGTCAGAGCGCAGGACTCATAAGCCTGAGGTCGCGAGTTCAATCCTCGCCCCTGCTACCAAATTGAAAACCTCACGCAATGTGGGGTTTTTGATTTGTGACAAAGGCGAGGGTTGACGAGCGACCTCACTTAAGGGGGAGCAGATTATTGTCAAATGCATTTTATTTGACAATAAATAGTTAGGTGATGGAATAGCCAAAGGCTAGTCTGTCACCGTGCGATAATTCAATCCTCGCCCCTGCTACCAAATTGAAAACCTCACGCAATGTGGGGTTTTTGATTTGTGACAAAGGCGAGGGTTGACGAGCGACCTCGCAGTTTCAGGATATTATTAATCGCGCCATGCAAATTCGTAAAAAGTACGAACAATTAGAAATTGAAAAGTTTGGGCGAAAGTGGAATGGCCTAGAGCAGACGCTGGGATTTGTAACAGATGTAGGCGAACTAGCAGAAATTGCTCAAATAAAAGAAGGTATACGCGATGGTGAAATTGATATCGATACTCGCTTAGCGCACGAATTAAGCGACTGTCTTTGGTCGGTTATTGTTATTGCTAATACCTACGGTATAGATATTGAGCATGCCTTTTTAACTACTATGGACGAATTAGAAAACAGATTTAGTTAGTAATTATTTATGGATAATTTATTAACCAAAGAAAGCAAATATGTGGTGGCCGTTTCTGGGGGGGTTGATTCGGTGGTGCTTTTACATATGCTCGCCACAAACGGCTTTAAAAAAATAATTGTGGCTCATATTAATCATGGTATACGGCCCGATTCAAACAAAGATCAAGAGTTAGTTAAAGAATTAGCCAGTAATTATAACTATGGTTTTGAAACCGTAAATTTTAATTTAGGTGCCAATGCCAGTGAAGAAACTTCCAGAAAAGCCAGATACGAATTTTTAAATCAAATTAAATCAAGCTATAAAGCAAGTGCGATTATTACAGCCCACCACCAAGATGATGTAATAGAAACTGCTTTTATAAATATTATAAGAGGCACCGGCAGAAACGGCTTATCATCGCTAAAATCTGACAATAATTTAGTCAGACCATTGCTAAACATATCAAAATCCCAAATTATTAAATACGCCAAACTAAACAACTTAAAATGGTTAGAGGATTCAACAAACCAAGATAAAACCTACTTACGAAATAAAATTAGACATGATGTTGTCGCAAAAATGTCTGACAAACAAAGAGCTTCAATGATATCGATAATTAAAAATATTTCTAAGATAAATCTAGATCTTGATAACGAATTAAAATCTTTCTTAAACCGCGGGCTACACAAAGACAAACTAGTGCTAAACAGATCATGGTTTTGTAAATTACCCCACAATATAGCTACCGAGGTTGCAAGATTAATCTTGATTAGAGCTGGATCTAGGGAAATTGATAAAGATTCTATAGAAAGATTTGTAGTTGGAGTCAAAACTTTGCCTGCTGGAAAAACCATTCAATTAAGCGGAGTAGTTATTTTATTAACTAAACGATCAGCCAGAATAAAAAAACATAGCAAAACAGATAATTAACAAGTATAATATTCAAATATGGATAAATCTAAAAAGCCGGTAAAAAAACCGGATGATAAGCGCAAATTGTATAAAAATATTGGCTTTGCAGTAATTATAGCTGCCTTTATTGGTGTATTTTTACTTAGTTTTAATCGCCCAGCAGAACTTGCCGAAAAGCCATATAACGATGTTATGAACCGTGCAAATAGAGGGGAAATATCTTCTCTTACTATTCAGGGCGAAAAGATAGAGGTTACTCTAAAGGATCAAGACAAACCAACCGAAAAAACTCGTAAAGACCCTAGTGCAAGTATTTATGCACCCGGTGGTTTAACCAACAGAGATGTTACGGTGAACTTTAAAGAATCTAGCAATAGTAGTGCAACCATAACAATGCTGGCTATAAACCTCTTACCGGTATTAATCATAGTTGGAGTGTTGATTTTCTTGCTTAGATCTGCGCAGGGCCAAGGTAGCCAAGCCATGGGCTTTGGTAAAAGTAGCGCAAGATTATATGGCAACGATAAGGAAATTATTAAATTCGCCGATGTAGCCGGTAATCAAGAAGCCAAACAAGATCTAGAAGAAGTTGTTGAATTTCTAAAGTATCCAAAAAAGTTTTTATCTGTTGGTGCTAAGATACCAAAAGGGGTTTTGTTGGTGGGCCCACCCGGTACCGGTAAAACTTTGCTAGCAAGGGCAGTTGCCGGCGAAGCAAATGTTCCTTTTTTTAGTATTAGCGGATCAGAATTTGTAGAAATGTTTGTTGGTGTAGGTGCCAGCAGGGTCAGGGACTTGTTTAGTAAAGCCAAAAAGAACGCACCTTGTATTATTTTTGTCGATGAAATAGACGCCGTTGGTAGGCGCCGTGGAAGTGGAATGGGCGGTGGTCACGATGAAAGAGAGCAAACCCTAAACCAAATACTTGTAGAAATGGATGGTTTTGAGCAAGGTCAAAATGTAATAGTTTTAGCGGCTACCAACCGAATGGATGTATTAGATCCAGCGTTACTGCGACCAGGCCGTTTTGATAGACGGGTTGGTATTGGCCTGCCGGACAGAAAAGACAGACTTGCAATTTTAAAGGTTCATTTTGCCAAAAAACCCGTAGACAAGAGTGTTGATTTAGACGCTATGGCGGCTAAGTCTGCAGGTTCTAGTGGTGCTGATTTAGCTAATATTGCTAACGAGGCGGCGATTATTGCCGCGCGAGACAACAGGGATAAAATCACCAATAAAGATGTTACAGAAGCCTTTGAGAAAGTTGCTATTGGCCCAGAGCGAAAAAGTAAAGTAATGAGCGAAAAAGAAAAGGAACTAACCGCCTATCATGAGGCTGGCCATGCAATTGTAGGACATGTTTTACCGGATAGTGATATGGTTCACAAGGTTACAATTATCCCTAGGGGTGGAACGGGTGGCGTTACTTGGTTTATCCCACCCGAAGATAAAAGCTATCATAGTATTATTGAATACAAAGATGTACTTGCTAGAATGTTGGGCGGTAGGATAGCAGAAGAAGTCGTTTACGGTAAAGATAGAGTTACAACCGGGGCAGGTAATGATCTACAAAAAGCCGCCGAACTTGCCAGAGAAATGATAGTTAATCAGGGTATGGGTAAAAAACTTAGAGATCAAGTTTTTCACACAGACGAAGGAATAATGATGGATAGGATGATGCATGAAAGACAATATTCAGACGAGACCGCAAAATTAATAGATCAAGAAGTAGAATTGCTAATTACCGAAGCCGCAAACAGGGCAAGATCTGTTATTGCTGCAAACAGAAAGTATTTGGATATTCTTAAAGACACACTACTAGAAAAAGAAACAGTAGAAGCAGAAGAGGTAGGCAAATTATTAGAAGGATCTCTATTACCAAAAGAGGCAGCGCTATATTAGTTAAATATAGCCAAGAAAGATTATTCGGCAGTGAATAGTATTTTTCAAAAGGCTAATAAACGAATAAGTCTAGGATCTGCAGCAACCCTGCTTGCTGCCACTTCTTTTTTAGGAATATTTTTAGGCGTAGTTAGAACTAAACTAATAAATGCTAACTTTAATGTTTTTGCATCGGACGCTTACTTTGCAGCTTTTAAAATACCAGACTTAATATTTTTTACACTGGCATCCGGTGCTATTGCGGTAGCTTTTATGCCAATTCTAAGTGAACGATTGCGGCAGAGTAAGCAAAGTGCCTGGGAAGTCAGTAGCTATATGCTAAATTTCATTGGAATTGTTGCGCTGGTTTCGTCTGTGTTGTTAATGATTTTAGCCAGACCAATCATGAACTTACTAGTTGGTGGCGCCGATGGTTTTTCGCCAGAACAGCTTGATTTATCGGTTTCGATAATGCGTATTGTATCGGTTAATATCTTTGTTTTTGCAATATCCACTATTTTATCAACTATTCAACACGCAGTAGGTAGGTTTTTCTTTTCTGCTATTGCACCACTATTTTATAACCTATCTATTATTGCCAGTATTTTTGTATTTCGTGACAATTACGGAATAGTCGGCTTAAGTTTAGGCGTAGCTATCGGTTCTATTTTGCAGTTATTGGTAGTGGGGTTAGGTATGGTTGGCCTTAAGTTTCGCTACTCACCAACAATTAATTTTAAAAACAAGAGCTTTCGCGAGGCCTTAAGCTTAATGCCACCAAGGGCCATTGATCAGGGTATAGACAGTATTAACGCCATAGTAGAAACTAAATTTGCATCGACATTAGGCACAGGATCTATTAGCTGGTATGAAAATGCATTAATATTACATAATGCACCCGTAATGCTGATTGGTAATGCTATATCTACGGCAGCTTTTCCCAGGTTAACAGAACGGTTAGCTCAAGGGAGAGTAGATTTGTTCAGAAAAGAATTTATATATGTTCTTAGAATTATGATTTGGATAGCGCTACCTGTAGTTATTGTTGCTTTTTTTGGCAGGGCATACTTGGCTCGAATAATTTTTGCCAGGAGTAGTGCAGAGATTGCGTTGATATTTGGTTTCTTAACAATAGCAATATTATTTAGGGTTTTATATACTTTGATTTCAAGATATTTTTACGCCTACAAAGATACTAAAACTCCACTTTATGTGTCTTTATTTGTTATAGCTTTAAATATAATATTAGCCTACTATCTGTCTAGACCAGAAGCTTATGGCGTTGTGGGATTGGCTCTAGCCCAGGGTATAGTTGCGGCTACAGAGGTTATGATACTTGTAGCAATTATGATTAAACGAGACCCGTTATTATTTAGCGGAGACTTTATACAGGTACTAACTAGAATGTTAGCAATATCAGGGTTTACGGCTTTCACTGCATTTATTATGGTTCAGTATTTTCCACTATCATTATCTGATACCGGTTTGTTGTTAACTGTTAAATTAGCTTTAATTACAGCCGTAGCTTTTGGAGTTCATACTATAATGTCCTATATATTTGATCTTCAAGAAGCAAAAATAGTAGTAAATAAGGCTCGTCGGGTGGCGCTGGGCATGGTTAAGGTCACCTAGCCAATATGAATAAGATAAGGAATTTTTGCATTATTGCGCATATAGATCACGGCAAAAGCACACTTGCCGATAGAATGCTAGAGATAACCGGAACCGTAGAAAAAAGAAACATGAAAGAGCAGCTACTTGATAGAATGGACCTAGAGCGCGAAAAGGGAATTACTATTAAGCTCCAGCCTGTAAGGATGGACTATTTGGGTTACGAATTAAATTTAATTGATACACCTGGCCATGTAGATTTTAGTTACGAAGTTTCGCGCAGCCTAGAAGCTTGCGAAGGGGCTATTTTGGTAGTTGATGCCAGCCAGGGAATACAAGCGCAAACACTTGCCAATGTATATTTAGCTTTGGGTGCCGATTTAAAAATCATACCAGTACTAAATAAAATTGATTTGCCGGCTGCCGATGTACCTAAGGTAAAAAAAGAGGTTGTATCACTACTGGGGTGTGATGAATCAGATATACTAATGATCTCAGCCAAAACTGGGCAAGGTGTTAAAGAAGTACTAGATTCTGTAATAGAACGAATTCCAGCACCAAAAACGAACACCGGGGAATCTCTGCAAGCACTTATTTTTGACAGTTATTATGATGACTATCGGGGGGTTATTTTATATATTCGATTAGTTAATGGTGTTTTGAATGCTCACGATAATATATTTATGATGGGTACTAATAGCTCGGGTATTGCACTAGAGGTAGGTTGCCTAACACCGGATATGTCGCCTACGGGTATGCTAAATACCGGCGAAATTGGCTATGTAGTAACTAATTTAAAAAGTACAAGAGAAGCTAGGGTTGGTGATACGGTTACTTTACAAAAAAGTCCCGCTAAGTTTGCCCTACCGGGTTATAAAGAGGTAAAACCATTCGTTTATGCAGGATTCTTCCCGGACAGCAACGAGAATTACCAGTTACTAAAAGATGCTATCGAAAAACTAAGCCTTAGCGATTCGGCACTACAATACACACCAGAAAATTCGCCTGTTTTGGGTTTTGGTGTAAGAATTGGCTTTTTGGGTCTTCTCCATATGGATATTGTTAAAGAACGACTAGAAAGGGAATATAACCTAGAATTAGTTGTTACTAATCCAAGCACAGACTACCATATAGTTTTAAATAACGGTGAAAATCTTGACATAAAGAGTGCCAGTGATTTGCCCGACCCAGCATCTATAAGAGAAATACGCGAACCCTGGATAAAAGGAGAGGTTGTTTGCCCTAAAGATTTCGTAGGTTCGGTTATCCAATTAATTGTTAGTAAAAGAGGTTTACATAAAAACTTAAGTTATGTCGATGCAACACTGGCACTTATTAGTTTTGACGCGCCACTAGCCAATTTGCTTACAGATTTTTATGATCAACTAAAAAGTATAACCAGTGGATACGGCTCGTTTAATTACGAACTTAATAACTACAAGCCCGAAGATTTGGTAAGATTGGATTTTTATATTGCCGGTGAAAGAGTAGATGCTTTAGGTATTATGGTTCACCGTAGTGAGGCCGATAGTCTGGGTAGAGTGACTGTTAAAAAATTAAAAGAAGTTATTCCTAGGCAAAATTTTCAGGTTGCTTTGCAAGCTGCAATTGGTGGTCGGTTTATAGCCCGCGAAGACCTAAGTGCTTACAGAAAAGATGTTACCACCGGCCTATACGGTGGTGATGTAACTCGAAAAAAGAAAGTACTAGCTAAACAGGCCAAGGGTAAGAAACGAATGAAAAGGTTTGGTAAAGTAGATATTCCTGCAGAGGCTTTTACGGTTTTGCTTAAACGCGACTAATCTTTTACTTTTTGTAAATCTTTATAAACTTCACCGGCATGGGTGATGGGATTAACATTTTCGTATGTTTTATATATATCACCAGATGGGTTTATAAGGTAAGTGTTGCGTTTAATGCCCTCGTATTCTTTACCCATAAATTTCTTTTTACCCCAAGAGCCATAGGCTTTAATTGTATCGGTTGACTCGTCGCTTAGTAATGTAAAATTTAAATTATGTTTTTGGGCAAACTTTTTGTGGCTGGCTACAGAATCTTTAGATACACCAAGAACCACCGCTCCAGTATTTTCTAAAAATTCTCGCCCGTCTCTAAACGCGCAGGCTTCCTTTGTGCAACCAGGAGTTGCATCTTTGGGGTAAAAGTATAAAACAACCCACCTGCCCTTATATTGAGCTATTGTGTGTGTTGCGCCATCTTGATCGGGTAGCGAGAAACTAGGTGCTTTCATAGAACGAACCTCCTTTATACGATATAGTATAACTATGTTTGATGCACCATCGCCAATAAAACATTTAACCGAATTTAAAAGATTATTAAAAAACTATAATCCCAATCTAGAGCTTTTAGATCTAATTACCAAAGACCCATTTGTACTATTGGCTGCTCCAACCGCTGCTGGTCGGAACACGATAGTAAAAAATTTAATTATGACTGGCCGATATTATTATGTAATTTCAGATACAACTCGACACCCTCGTATAAATAACGGCGTGCCCGAAAAGAACGGTAATGAATATTGGTTTAAGTCAGAAGAAGAGTTTTTGCGGGATCTTCGCAAGAATAATTACATCGAAGCAGCAATTATTCATAATCAACAAGTATCAGGTATTAATGTACAAGAATTAAGACACGCATCGCAAACCGGCGCTATTCCAATAACCGATGTTGATATCCAGGGATGCGACACAATTATGAGTGTTATAGATAAAGCTATACCGATTTTTATATTACCTCCGGATTTTCCTGAATGGATGAGCCGACTTGATGGCCGCGGAGCCATGGAAAGGTCCGAAAAAATTCGTCGCCTAACAAGCGCCACAAATGAAATTGAGCTAGCCTTAGAGCGCAGTTATTTTAAATTTATGGTAAATTATGATTTGCGATTAACTATAGAAACACTTCATGAACATATTATTAGTGGCCAATTTGGCGAGCTAGAGCAATCGAATGCACGAATGCATGCTCAAAAGCTGTTGACGGATCTCGATAAGTATTTGCACTAACAATTATAGCTACACAATCTGACCATCATAGCAAACCCACATTAATTGCCTGCTGTGCACCTGCAGAATACTTTATTAGCACTCTTGACCCAAGCGTCTGCGAGTACAATATAGCATAATGCTGGCACACAGAAGACATTCCTGCGAGTTTTTACTCTGGTTCATTGTATAGCAATAGCTTACTATAGCTACACAATCTGACCATCATATCAAACCCACATTAATTGCCTGCTGTGCACCTGCAGAATACTTTATTAGCACTCTTGACGCTTGAGTGCTAAACTGATAAAATGCTTACTGAACGGTAGTTTATATGACAGACAGACAGGCCAAGATTTTAAGTGCAATAATAGAGCAGTACGCAGAAGTAGCCGTACCTGTTGGATCTGTTTTGTTAGCTAAAACTTTTGGTGTATCTTCTGCCACTATAAGAGCCGAAATGGCCCGCCTAGAAGAAATGGGTTACATCGAGCACCCCTATACATCTGCCGGCAGAATCCCTACCGATAAAGGCTACAGATTTTATGTTAACGGAGTTACAGAGCAAGCCAGTCCAGATCGCATAAATAGTAGTTACACCGAAAATAAAATCGATCGCAGTGCGAGAGCGATTGATGTTCGGGTAAGAAATGCTGGCCAAACTAGCCAAACAATTAGATCTGCGGTAGATAGCCTAGTTGATATCACTCATAATTTAGCGATTGCTACTATTGGTGATCAGCTTTATATGAGTGGCATGGGTTATCTATTTAGTCAGCCCGAATTTCACGATGGTACCGCAGTTAAAGAGGTTGCCAAATTATTAGATAATCTAGAACCGTGGTTAAGAGAGGCCTCTCCAAACGAGCCTTTAAGTGTGTATATCGGGGCAGAAAACCCAATTGGTAAAGCCAGTGGGTGCAGTTTAATTATAAGTAAATTTAGGAGCCCCTATAGCGACAGGAGCTATATAGGTGTCGTAGGACCTACTCGCCAGAGTTATAGGCAGGTAATGGGACTAGTAAGGCATGCCGGGCAACTATTAGAACAGGTGTTATAAATTTATGGCAAGACAACCCAAAAACCATACTTCAGATAAAACCAATAAGCTGGGTAAAACAGCAATTACTAGTAATCCTAAAAACGATGAACTCTTAGAATCGCTGCAAAGACTGCAGGCCGAATTTATTAACTACAAACGGCGGAGTGAAGAAGATAAAATAAAAGCTCTCGCCTTAGGTAAAGAACAAGCTATGAAAGCGTTGGTACCGGTTATCGATAATCTAGACAGAGCTCTAGCGCATGAACCAGAAGACATTAAAGAAAATCCTTGGGTAAAAGGCGTAGCCGGTATAGCCAAACAGCTAGAAACTGAACTTAAAACCCTGGGTCTAGAAAAGTTTGGCGAAATTGGAGATGTTTTTGATGCCCAGTATCACGATGCGGTTAGCATGGTAGACGGCGATGGCGATACAGAGGTTATAGTTGGGGTGGCTCAAAAAGGCTATCTATTAGATGGCCGAGTTATCCGCCACGCCATAGTCCAGGTAGGCAAAAGGTAAGTTTATAATTATGGATGAATCATTCCCAAGGTCTACAGACCGAACAGAGCGTTTAAGCAAGGTATTGAATTTTGTAAATTCTGATACATTTTATACGATGCTTAAAACAGCACATCTAATAGATACTGAGCGCGGTGTTGGAGGAGAGGTAGCGGAACTAAAGAATCTAATTACAAGCAGGCTTACATATAGCCAAGATAGAGAGCGTGTTATTACCGAAATAGAAAATATCCTAACAAAAATTGTTAACGAAACAGGCTAATTTAATAAAAAAAATTACAACAATTAGCACTCTTGACTTGCGAGTGCTAGTTTTTGTATGATATAGTTATTAGCAGTTAAGTTACCACAGTGCTAAATTATAGAAAGGAAAATATTATAATGGGTAAAATAATTGGAATAGATTTAGGAACAACCAATAGCGCAATGGCCGTAATGGAAGGTGGAAAGCCAGAAATAATTGCCAATATAGAGGGTGCTCGTACTACACCTAGTGTTGTTGCTGTCACCAAAAACGGTGAAAGAATAGTTGGCGCTCAAGCTCGCCGCCAGGCGGTTACGAACCCTTCTAATACTGTGTACGAAATGAAAAGGCTAATTGGCCGCCGATGGACAGATAAAGAAGTCCAGCGGGATATTAAACTTATGGGCTACGAAATGTCCAAAGGTTCAGATGGCAGCGTGAAAGTCAAAATGGGCGACAAAGATTATAGCCCAGAAGAACTATCTGCAATGGTGTTATCTAAACTAAAGGCCGATGCCGAGAGCTTTTTGGGCCAACCCGTATCAGAGGCTGTTATTACTGTTCCGGCATATTTTGATGACGCACAGCGCCAAGCTACAAAAGATGCTGGTAAGATCGCCGGCTTAGAAGTAAAACGAATTATAAATGAACCTACTGCCGCAGCTCTTGCATATGGTCTTGATAAAGAAGGCAAAGACGAAAAGATTGCTGTTTATGACCTAGGTGGCGGTACCTTTGATATTTCTATTCTAGAACTAGGCGACGGAGTATTTGAGGTTAAGAGTACCAACGGTGATACTCATTTGGGTGGAGCCGATTTTGATCGCACCATTGTAAATTACTTGCTAGAAGAGTTCAAAAAAGAACATGGTCTAGATCTTACAGATGACAAATCGGCTATGCAACGGCTACGAGATGAGGCCGAAAAGGCAAAAATTGAACTGTCTACAGCTACAGAAGTAGACATTAATCTGCCTTTCCTTACAGCTACAGCCGATGGCCCCGTACACTTTGAAATTAAATTAACCAGAGCCAAACTAGAAAGTCTTGTAGCCGATCTTGTAGATAGAACAGCAGAACCATGCACCAAAGCACTAAAAGATGCTGGTTTGAAAGCTAGCGATATTGATGCGGTGGTACTGGTTGGCGGTATGACTCGTATGCCTGCCGTACAAGAAAAGGTTAAAAAGATTTTTGGTAAAGACCCAATGAAAGGTGTAAACCCAGACGAAGTTGTTGCTGTAGGTGCCGCTATACAGGGTGGAGTTTTAGCCGGTGATGTAAAAGATGTTCTTTTGCTAGATGTAACACCATTAAGCCTTGGTATAGAAACAATGGGCGGGGTTACTACAAAGCTTATAGAGCGAAACACTACTATTCCATCAAGTAAAAGCGAGGTGTTTAGTACCGCTGCCGATAATCAACCACAGGTAGAAATTCATGTTTTGCAGGGTGAGCGCCAAATGTCAGCCGATAACAAAAGCCTAGGCCGATTTATTCTAGACGGAATTGCTCCAGCACCGCGCGGCATTCCGCAAATAGAAGTTACCTTTAATATTGATGCTAACGGTATTTTACATGTAACCGCCAAAGATAAAGGAACCGGTAAAGAACAAAGTATTACTATCCAAAACAGTGGAAATTTGTCCAAAGAAGATATAGAAAAGGCGGCCAAAGAGGCAGAAGCTCACGCAGAAGAAGATAAGAAAAAGCGCGAAGCCGTAGATGCTAAAAATGCCCTAGAAAACGGCATATATCAGGCAGAAAAGCTCAAAAAAGATAACGGCGACAAACTATCAGACGACGATAAAAAAGAGCTAGACAAGGTTATAGAAGAGGCCAAGAAAGCTCTAGAATCAGACGATAAAGATAAGCTAGAAACAGCCGCCAAAGAACTTACAGACAAGCTTATGCCAATTGGCGCCAAGCTGTATGAGCAGGCTGCGCCCGCAGATTCAGGCGATGGGAAAGAGAAATCGGGTAATGGGGATGGTAAAGATGAGCCCGTAGAAGGCGAAGTCGTAGAAGAAAAAGACGACAAAAAGTCTGACAAGAAAGAAAAGTAGCCAAAGTGATAACTAAAGAGCTCGCTGGATGTGTTATTTATAATGACAAAGGCGAGCTTTTGGTGTTACACAGAAACACTCCCCATCTAACGCAGTGGGAACTACCTGGTGGCAAAATTAGGCAAGGCGAATCGGCCGAAAATTCCGCAGTTAGAGAACTAAGAGAAGAGCTATCTATCAAAGTTAAGATATTACGATATTTGGGTGGTGCTGAATTTGTCCAAAACAATATAAAATGGAACTATAATTGGTTAGAGGCTGAAATAGTTAATGGCGAACCAAGCATTGGTGAACCTGATATTTTTGATAATTTTAGCTACTTTAGTATTAAGGAACTTACAAAAATGAACGACATTTCACCAAATCTAGTAAACTTATTAAAGGTGATTTAACTACACATTATGACAAAACGAGATTATTATGAAGTTTTAGGAGTTAGCAAGGATGCTAGCGCAGATGAAATTAAGAAGGCTTTTAGGCGCGCTGCAGTTCAACATCATCCCGATAAAGAAGGTGGTGATGAAACCAAGTTCAAAGAGATAAACGAGGCCTACGAGGTGTTAAAAGACACCGAAAAGCGCAAAAGATATGATCAATTTGGTCATGCTGGTGTTGGTGGCGCTGGTAACCAAGGTTACGGCGGTGGCGCATACGACTTTAGTGGTGGCGGCTTTGATTTTAGTGGCCAAAATATTAACTTTGATTTTGGTGATATGGG
>JALOQO010000069.1 GCA_025453305.1 Patescibacteria group bacterium
AGGAACCTGATCTAGACGCTGTACAGCTAACTTATAATCCTGCAGGGTTGCCGGCTGACCACTTAGGTCAGATACTCCTACACCCAATAGTGTAGATAGAAATTTTGGATCACGATTTACACCATACCCAAAGTATAATAATCTCTCGCTCACACTTTTACTCTTACAAAGATAAATTCATGTTCATAGTTTGTAGGGTTGTGAATTTTATGCTCAATGTTGGCTGGGTATACAAAAACATCACCTGGGGCATATTTATATACACCATCTTCGTCGCTGACTTCGCCTTCGCCCTTTAATACCACCATGATCTCTTCTGTATCTTTATGATCATGCCAATCATAACTTTTACCGGGTGGAATATAACCATATGTCATTGCATCAAAATGTACACTTTTTAAATGTTCATTACTAGCAAATACTTTACGCGAACCACCGCCCCCGTGTGCTTCCTCTTTTAGAATATCCTGTGCTGACCGTTTAATTATTTTCATATAACTATCATAGCAAAAATGTATTTTAAGCTTTTAATTATTGAATACTACTTTCTTAACCAATTGATCTATAAATAAAATCATACAATGATAGGTGGGCTATTGTTGAATTTAGTGTTGCTTAGCAGAATCCTTATATAAGTTTTTAGAACCAAGCCTAAGCATAAATGTATTTTATAATCTTTAAAGAATTAAATATCTTACTTAAATTTATAATTATAAAGTCGCAATATAACAATTAATTAATGAATCGCGGTTCAGATTTTTGACTGTGTGTTATTTAACTGATAAAGAAGTATAACTTATGTTTAAATTACCTTATGAAGTACCAATATTACAATTAATAAGGTTTATTTATTGAATAAAAGAAGTAGGTTGAAAAATTTTAGAAAAGGATTAATTTCGGCACTTTTAGTAGCCTGTCTGTTAGTTGCGGCATACATTATATATTTTTATTTAGTTAAAAATATACTTTTAACAGAAGATACAAATCTGATATCGAAAAGTAATTCTGTAGAATCGGGCCAAAATAATTCGGGGCGCAACCCGCTAAAAGATAAGAAGTTATTTGTAGACAGCGATACCGAGATTAGCAACTTGGTGAATGATAAAAAACTGCAAGGGAAAATAGAAGAAGCCAAACTTTTAAATATGATAGCGAGCCAACCGCAAGCGATATGGTTAACAGGCCCAACTGCTCAGGATACGACCGCATCCAGAGATACTAGCTTGATTACCCGCACTTCGCAAGATGCTAGCGAACAAAAGACAATACCAATATATGTTTTATATGCTATACCATATAGAGACATCTGTGCCGGTTTTTCTGGTAATTCAATAACAGATAATTCTGGTTATTTACTGTGGATTGATAAGATACTTAACAATCTGCAGAGCGAAGCAATATTTATAATTGAGCCCGATGCCATAGCCCATGCTGTAATGGGTGGATGCCTTGACGAAAAACAAACCGAAGACCGTTTTACATTACTAAATCAAATATCAAATAAGCTAGGTGAACATAACAAGGTTATAGCAGCGTATTTAGATGCAGGACATTCGGAGTGGTTCCCCAACAGTACCGTACTAATTGAGCCTTTAAAAATGGCCGGATTAGAAAATGTTCGTGGAATAGTAATAAATGTGTCTTTCTTTGAACCGACAAAAGAATTAAAGATATGGGCGCAACAGCTATTATCAAAAATTGGAAATAGCAAAGCAGTAATAATTGATACAAGCAGAAACGGAAACGGCTTACCTCCCGATAATGTTAAGGGTATAGATCGATGGTGTAATCCTAGGGGTAGAGCCATTGGGCAAAATCCATCAACCCAAACCGAAAGTCCACTAATTGACGCCTATCTATGGGTTAAGAGACCCGGTGAAAGCGATGGTACCTGTGGTGGCAATCCTCCGGCGGGTGTTTTATCAGAGAGTATTGCCATAGAGCTTGCTAAAAATTCCTTAGCTAATTAATTCTTTATTTGAACCATTTTTGCAACCGAAGGTGCTCCGTTATCGGCAACTAAAAACAGCATATACCAACCCCTAGGAAGTAAGTTTGCATCAGTGGGCATTCGTACCTTAATGGAGTTGCCATTTTGTGTTACCACTACTCCAACTGATCTTTGTTCTATATTTGTAACATGAGTGCTACTACTGGGTGGGATAAGTCGAGCGTAGGATATTTTTGACCTACTAGATAAATTAAATTCAACCTTATCGCCTCTACGCGCCTCTATGTTATTGATTTTGTTTTCTATTACTGGACGATCTTTACCAAAAAGTTGAGGTGGTGTAAATATACCTATTCTCTGTTCAAACTTACCTTGTTTTGTATTATTTTCATCTTTATAAAGTGGATCGTTACCAAAAGTAAGCACCCGACCATCAGGAAGTAGCAAAGAACCCGAATGATATCCTCTGCCCACTGGTTCGTTGGCCATTAATTTAGATTGATTAGCAGTAGTGTCAATTAATGAAGTTTTATAAACATAGCTGTTTCCTTTTGAACGATAATCCCGAGTACCGCCAGAGGCAAAAACTTCATCTGTAGGTAGTACTGTCATATTTATGTATCTTGCTTGTTCGGGTAAGTCGGGGCCGGGCTTATATGTAGGTTCGAGCTCTGACAAATCTATAATATCTGTTCGGTTTGTAACTAATGGTGATTCACCAATCCCTCCGCCCCCAGCTATCATAATTCTCGAGCTTTGGCTGCCATCATTAGATCCTTTTTTTGGGGGGAGTACTACGGATGCGCTTGTTTCTACAATATCTGGATTTCTTAAGCCTTTAACCGGCTTGAAAACATCATCCTTAAGGTTCCAAAAACCCGGCTCTCTGCCTTTGTCTTGTGGCCCATATCCTGCGTTAGATCCAGAAAAGAATAAAACATCGGGGTTATTAGTTCTAAATAAAGCTGGGTATGTTGGAAATTCTTGGTTTGGTCCCCATGACCATTTTTTACTTTCAGGACTATAGCGTTCAGTCGTTTCAGTAATTATTCCCGCGCCATCAAGGCCAGAAACAGCTAAAACATCGCCGTTACTTAATACTGGCAAAGACGGATACCACCTATCCTCTTTCATATCCCCTGTACGAATATATTTTTCACTTATGGGGTCAAATTCGTAAGTATGGTTATCGCCTCGATAGTCTTGCTTATCCAAAGACATCTTACCGCCCTGACCATATATATTTTGCGCATCAATTCCATTTATACCCTCTACCGAGTACTTTAAATCGGCTGGTGCAATATACGAAGAATCTTCTTCAATAGCCTCTACGAATACCTTTGTAGTGCTGTGATGAATCATTACATCGCCTTTACCGTGGTCCGTTTTTTGAGCAGGAGCCAATACTACTTCTTTTGTCGATAAATAAGTTTTACCCTTTTCGCTGGTAAACTTTGTTCCTACCTTAAATATCCTTGGTGAGTCATCGGGATTTTCGTTATGCAAGTTAATTACACCCGCAGGCTTAACGACTTTACCTTCTAATAATTCATAACCGCTAGTTCCACCGGCTATTAACAGATTACCGTCTTGCATAAAAGCGTGGCCACTGCAAAACAAATCGCTGGGTGTTTCAATAGATTTATAGCTATTGTTATTTGGATCATAAATTACCGTTCTTAACACGGCGATAGAACCATCATTGTGATATTTATTAAAAGATTCTCTATCGTTACCAGATCCGGCAACAAGCAACACTTTTCCAGTAGGCAGCAGTGCGGCATGAATTGCATTAATCTTAAACTCATCAGGCAATTCTATCGTTTCCCAAAAACCAAATTCTCGTTTATAATCTTCTGAATTAATCAGAGTAGCTTGTTGATATTCCGTAAGCGCAGGTACGGCTACGGGTATGCTTGCTAACGCTAAAGATAAAACAGTACCTAAAATCAAAAATATTGGTTTTCCCCTCTTTACATCAAATTTTCTGTTATACATTTTCCGCCCTCCTTATCTGGATATTATTCTTTATTCGATTTGGTATGGCTAAAGACATACCTAATATTATTGGCATAAAACAAATAACTAGTAGCATACCCGTCCAAACAAGCATAGCTATATTAGTGTGCCCCTGTATGGCGCCATAAATTATTCCTATAGTTATT
>JALOQO010000070.1 GCA_025453305.1 Patescibacteria group bacterium
GACATAGCTTTTCAAAAACATGCTCAATTAAGCGACATTATCCAGGCACCAATCTACTTTTGTAAACCATATCACAGCTGGGAAAAGGGTGGAGTTGAAAACGCCAACAAACTAATAAGGCGATATGTTCCTAAGGGTTGCGACATATCCAAATACAGTCAAAGAGAGATATGGGATATCCAACACAAGATTAATGGCAAACCCAGGAAAATCCTTGGCTACCAAACTGCCAAAGAAGTCTTTGAGCATAAACAAAAGGAGATAGTAAATGTATAAAACAATACCCCAACAAAAAAGCCCAAGTGTTGCACTTGGGGGTTTCGGGCAGGAATAGAATCGGCTGCAGTATCAAGCAAGCTATTTACTTGCTCTGATTTTAATGTAGTATCATAGCTACTTATTTTTAACCTAAAAGTAAAATGTTTAAAATCAGGGCTATCTTGATAAAAATCAATTGGCTCAAATGTATATAGTGTATTTTTTGAAATATTTTTATCTAACAAGCTTAATAAGGCGCCATTTATATCGCTATACTCTATAGTTGACGGGGCTTTAAGTGAAATATCTTGGGTAACACTCGGGTATTTAGAAATAGGGTTGTAAACTAACCCCTGCCTGACGCTTAATAATTTGGCGATATCGATTTCAAACCCGGCACAGTAATAAGGTAGTTTTAGGGCTTTTAGGGTATTTGGTTGGTATTCACCTATAACCCCAATTTTTATATCACCAACAGATACAGTGGCAGATCTAGACTTTTTAAAAGGTTTAAATATTGGGCTATCTTGCGAATCGTCAACTGGCTTATAACTTAGTTTAATATTTAGTTTTTTAGCTAGTTCGTCTAAGTACATTCGCGCATAATAATAGGCCGCCCCCTTAAGGTTTTCTTTACTGGCATAAACAAATGCTAATAATTCTTGCTGGTGGGGCAAGTTTTCGCTATCTAAGAGTTGGGTCTTGCTATGCCCCTTGCCAATTTCATATAGCGCAAAGTTATCAAAACCAGACTTAATATTAGGGTGTACCTTTTCTAGTAAACTGGGCGTAAGGCTTTGGCGATAATATTGCAATGCCGGGCTTAAAGCATTAGAAAGTTTGTATGAATCATTAGTATCCTGGTTGGCAGAATCTAGTAAATTTTGATGCACAAAACTATAGGTTAAAACCTCATTAGCCCCAAGGTTTTTTAATATCTCTCTTATGCCGGACTTGATCATCCTTAATTTATCTTGTGCTACGGGATTAATTTGTCTTACCGGAAGGTTTACCGATAGATTGTCGTAACCGTATAAACGGCCAACTTCTTCTACGATATCTTCTTTAATATGAATATCTTGGCGCCAAAAAGGTGGAGTTACATCAATATCTGGTCCACTGCTTGAAATATTAAATTCAACATTAGATAGCAATTTAATAATAGTATCAGTGTCTAGGTTAGAACCAAGGCGATCGTTAATAAACTTAGCGGTTATTTTTACCGTCTTTGATGTAACTCTGGGGGCACTCAAATCTAATGGTTTGCTAGCTACCCGACCACCAGCCATTTCTAGAATATCGGCAATAATTTTTGCCAGCACGGCATCGTTCTGTAGTGGACTTTGACCTTTTGTAAACCTAGTTACGGCATCGGTAAATAAGCCGTGCCTCATACTTGTTCGCCTGATAGAATACATATCAAAAGTTGCGCATTCTAAAACTATATTTTTAGTACCGTCGTCTACCTCGGTGTCGACTCCGCCCATTACCCCGGCCAGAGCGACTGCTTGGCTATCTGTTGCGATTACAATATCACTAGATGTTAGTTTGATTTTTTTGTTACCAAGTAATGTGATTTCTTCTCCTTCTTTTGCTAGTCTTGGGCCAATACTTGGATTATTGCTATGAGCAACCAGCTTGTCATAATCAAAAGCATGGAGTGGCTGGCCAGTAAGCACCATATAATAATTTGTTAAATCTACTAAATTATTTATTGATTTAATTCCTAGTTTGGCAAGTGTGGCCTGAAGCCACAAAGGGCTTGGTTTTATAGTAATATCTTTTATTACTTGCACTAAAAAGCGAGGTATTAAATCAGTATTTTCATTACTAACTGCAAGAGGCAGCTCATCGCCAATGGGTAGATTATGTTTAGGGTCTAAATACCACTGTGGTGATTTATACTGATGTCCGGCAATACCAGATAATTCGCGCGCAACTCCTAAAATACCAAAACAGTCTGGCCGGTGGGTAAACATTTTGTTTTCTAAATCAATTATAGTGTCATCTAAATCAAAAAGTTGGTTAAATGGACTGCCTGGCTTTATTTCATCTACATCATTAGATTTATCTAAAACCAATATGCCACTATGATCGTTCCCTAGAGCAAGTTCGCTAGCGCTAGCAATCATTCCGTTGCTAATAACTCCCCTAAGTTCGCGAGAGCCTAATATAAATGGCTCTTTATCATTATGGCTAGACGGCACTATGCATCCGGGAGGTAACCAAACAACTAACTGTCCGGCAGTGACATTTGGCGCACCACAAACAACTTGTACTAAACCATTCGAGTCTCGTTCGATATCTTGAAATACAGCTCCGTCATCTACCATACAAACACTAAGCTTATCGGCATTTGGGTGTTTTTCGCATGAAATAACTTTTGCTACTACCGCCCCCTCCCATAAGCTTGCCGTATGAATAACTTCTTCTACCGCTCCCAGTCTGCTACCTAGTAATTTTAATAAGTTATCTAGACCATTATCTAGAGGATTTGGGCCGCCGCCATAATGATTAATCAGATTAATGCTTATTTTCATTTAAAATTGCCTCAAAAATTCTAATTTTCCGCTTTCGAAGTGCCTGATGTCTTCTATTCCATATTTCATCATTATCATTCGTTCAACCCCAAAACCCCATGCAAATCCAGTATAAATATTAGGGTCTATACCCGCCATATTAAGTACATTTGGATGCACCATGCCACAGCCACCCAGTTCTAACCATATATCCGCTTCACTATTACCTTTTCGTAATATCCTAGGTCTCTGAAGAACGAATTCAAAGCTTGGTTCGGTAAACGGAAAATAAAATGGTTGGATTTTAGCCTCTAGATCTTCTTCGAAATAGGCACTCATAAATGCTTTTAAAGTAGCGAGCAAATTACCAACCGTAATACCCTTGCCCACCATAACGCCTTCGTGCTGATAAAAAGTATGTTCGTGCGTTACATCTAGATCTTCGTTTCTAAATACTCTGTCTGGAACAGCAACTTGTATAGTTTTTCCCTGTTCTAGCAAATGCTTGCGCTCTTTTAAAACCCTATTTTGCATAGTACTAGTATGTGCCGGCGCTATATAACCTTCTTCTGTCATAAAGGTATCAAAATCATCTCTAGCTGGGTGACCAACCGGAAAATTAAGGCTTTCGAACATATGATAATCGTCATCTAGTTCTCTAGAGCCAACCACCTCAAAACCCATTCGTTCAAATATAGAACCTATTTTGGCGATTTCAGCGGATATTGGGTGTATACTACCAAACCTAGGGTCTAGCGGTGCTGGTCTTTCGCTGGATTTAATATTTATATCAAATGGCGCAGTAACATCTATTGGTAATTGCTGCTCTTGTTCTGGAATATTGTCATTAATCCAGCCCTGAACAGTATTTTTAAGTTGGTTTAGCGCCTTCCCGTAATCTGCCCGCCTATCGGGTTCAATAACACTTATTTTGGCAAAAGCCTGTTTAAACCTTGGATCTTTTAGGATAGCTTTTTTATCATTTAGCTCATTAAATGTGGCCTTTAATTGGCCTTCTAAATCAGTAAGTTCGGCAAATGTATCTGACATATTTATTAATTATACTGTTGTTACCTTGTATATTCTAGCCTACTAATCGAGTTTTTTGTTAAACTATATGTTATGGCGGTTTTTAGTTTTGATATTGAAAGCGAATACGACAAGAGCGAGCTTAATAATGTTGTCGATCAAGCACAAAGAGAAATCGGCAATCGCTATGATTTTAAGAACACCTCGGCATCTTTAGGATGGGCCGATAACGATAAAAAAGCACTAAAAATAATCGGCGACACCCAATTTCAGATAGACTCAATAATAGATATAGTAAGAAAAAAACTGGCCACTAGAAATCAAAGTCAAAAATGCTTAGATGTTAACAAAGAGCCAGTTATTGCAAACTTAAAAACAACCAAAATCATACCTTTGGTAAGAGGTTTGGATCAAGATAAAGCAAAAACCATT
>JALOQO010000071.1 GCA_025453305.1 Patescibacteria group bacterium
GTTTTTTGGCCGAGAAGATTCATTAATTAAAATTGATATGAGTGAATTTGGCGAAAAGCATACTGTAGCACGACTTGTAGGCGCTCCAGCCGGTTATATAGGTTACGACGAAGGTGGTCAGTTGACAGATAAAATTCGTCGGAAGCCATATAGTTTGGTGCTTTTTGATGAAATCGAAAAAGCCCATCCCGATCTATTTAATATGCTATTACAGATTTTAGAAGATGGTGTCCTAACAGATGCCAAAGGCAGAAAAGTTAGCTTTAGAAACACGATTATAATGTTAACTAGCAATATAGGGGCAAAATTACTACAAAAAGAAGTAAGTTTTGGGTTTCAGGCTGATAAGAACAACAAGAACCTAGACGAACTACATAAAGCTAACAGCATTAAGGTAAAAGATGAGCTAAAAAAGCATATGCGCCCAGAGCTTATTAACAGAATAGACAAAATCATAGTCTTTAGAGCTTTGAGTAAGTCTGATGTAAAACAGATTATTGATTTGCAAATAGGAGAATTAGCCAAAAGGCTAGTTAGGCAAAAGATAGGAATAAAAATATCAGTTAAGGCCAAAAACATACTGCTTAAAAAGGGTTACGATCAACACAATGGTGTTAGACCCATGCGACGACTAATCCAAGACGACATAGAAGATACAATTGCCGAATATGTGCTAGATGAATCAGTAAAAGCTGGTGATATTATTGATATTGATGCTAATCAAAATAGTCTAGTATTTAATATCATTTCTGAATAATAGTTGGTATCATATTTAGATTATGTATAAAAAATCAAACTTATTAGCTATCGCTGGCTGGGCTACGGTATTAACTGTAGCAGTCTTGTTGTGGGTTAATAGGTTTGATATAAACGACTATTTTGCGCTTAAAAATTATTCGCCATCAGATAATATTTCTGAACTCGCTAATAACAGCGGAATGAATCAAAAAGGTCAAGACCTGTTTTATATAGGTAAGCCCGAGCTACTAAGCGGCCCAGAATTTAACAAATCTTGTACAACAGCCGAGCAAACAAAGGTTTTGGGTTGCTATGTAAGTATTGGATCTAACAAAATAAAATCAATTGCCGGTATCATACCCTATAACATCTATATTTATGATATTAACAAACCCGAACTTGAGGGTATACAAGAAGTAACCGCAGCACATGAAATGTTGCATGCAGCTTATGATAGATTAAGTAGTGCAGAAAAAACCAAAATTAACCAACAACTCCTAGATTATTACAACAATAGTGCAAATAGTTCCTTAAAAGCAACTATAGAATCCTATAAAGCTAAAGATTCAACTGTTGTTCCAAATGAACTACATTCAATTTTAGGCACAGAAATTCGTAGCCTACCTATTGATTTAGAAACCTATTATAGGCGGTACTTTGATAATCGTAACAAAGTAGTAGATTATTATGAGGCATATGAAAAGGTATTTAGTGACAAAAATGCCGAAATTGACAGATTGGCTGGCGAATTAAGATTAAGGAAGGGCCAGATATCACAATTAGAGACCGACCTAGGTATTAAAAATCAACAGATAACAAGAATAAAAAATGATATGGATAGATACGCTAACAATGGCGATATTGCCCTGTACAATAGTTTAGTGCCAAAATATAATTCTTTGGCTGTTGAATTTAATAAGGTAGTTCAGCAATTAAGAGATTTGATAGACTCATACAATCGATTAGTAGAACAACACAACAAACTAATTTTAGTTCAACAAGATTTGGTTAACAGTATAGACAGTAACTATAAACCGCTATAAATAAGCGAATTCTGATAAACTTATAATAATGGCAAAAGTAAAATCCAGTTTCGTATGTTCATCTTGCGGTGCTCAATTTGCGTCATGGTCAGGCAAGTGTGGTGTGTGTGGTGAGTGGAATACACTAGAGCAGGCAATAGTTCAGCAAATCGGAAAGGTTCAGCAAGCTATTTCTAGCGGTACCGCCCTAAAGCCGCAAAGGCTAGTTTTAATAGATGCTAAAAATAATAAAACAAATAGGATAAGCGCAGGAATTCTAGATATTGATGCCGTATTGGGTGGGGGAATTGTGCCAGCAAGTGTAATGCTGTTGGCGGGACAACCCGGGATAGGTAAAAGCACCTTAATTCTGCAAATTGCCATGTCTATTTCTAAAGGCAATTCGGTTTTATACATAAGCGGAGAAGAATCAATCGAGCAGGTTAGCCTAAGAAGCATGCGAATTGATAAGGGTTCTACCCAGATGTCTTTGGTTACGAGTTCTAGCGCTAATGATATTGCCACAACCATAGCCCAAAACACTTATGATGTAGTTATTGTTGATTCTATTCAAACTGTTGCAACTAGTGAAATAGCCGGTGTTCCGGGGAGCGTAAGCCAGGTAACCAATAGCGCACAGTTAATTACAAATGCCGCTAAAAGTACAAAAACAGCCGTGATATTAGTAGGTCATGTTACTAAAGAAGGCTCAATAGCAGGCCCTAAAGTTCTTGAGCACTTAGTTGATGTAGTGCTACAGCTAGAGGGCGATAGATATGGTGATTTTAGAGTTTTAAGAGCGATCAAAAATCGATACGGGTCAACAAACGAGGCAGCTTTGTTAGAGATGCACGGTTCGGGCTTGAAGATAGTAGAAAATCCTTCGGCAGTTTTACTAGAAGAAAGGCAAGTAAGCGACGGCTCTGTTGTCACGGCCACCCTAGAGGGTACACGCCCTGTTTTAGTAGAGGTACAAGCTCTGGTTAATAACACTAGTTTTGGCTATCCCAAAAGAGCGGCTTCGGGTTTTGATCTAAGCAGACTAAATCTTTTAGTAGCTATGCTAGAAAGACGCACGAAGTTATCTTTGAGCGATAAAGATATTTATATAAATGTAGTAGGTGGTATAAAATTAACAGAGCCAGCAGCTGATTTAGCCGTATGTATGGCGATTGCTTCGGCTGCAAAACATATACCATTGGCAGTAGACGCGGTTTGTTTCGGAGAAGTAGGCTTAAGTGGCGAAATAAGACACATACCGTGGATAGATAAAAGAGTATCAGAGGCAATCAAGATGGGCTTTAAAAGAGTAATCGGCCCTAAACCACCCGCTAATTTAAAAAATAAAGAAGTTTATTTAATATCAAATAACCTAAAAAATACTTTAAATTCGGCATTATAGAGAGGAAAATATGGACTATATTATTGTAATAGGAATAATCATAATAATACTAATATTAGTTAATGGAAAAAAGCCTAAGCAAATTAATGGCGCTAAGACCAAACCCACTAGCGGCGCGGTTATATTAGATAGTTGCGCATTAATTGATGGACGTGTTGTAGAGCTTACAAAACTTGGATTTATTAGCCAACAACTTGTAGTACCGAACTTTATATTACAAGAGCTGCAATTGTTAGCAGATGGTAGGGATTCTCACAAGAGGGAGAGGGCACGGTTTGGTTTGCAGGTTGTAAAACAACTACAAAATATTGACACGGTTGATGTCCGGATAGAACAATATAACCCCGAAAAACCAACAGTAGACGAAAAGCTTGTAGGCCTAGCAAAAGAATTAGACGCCCAATTGTTTACTACTGACTATAATTTAAATCAAGTAGCTAGTATTGATGGAGTGAGGGTTCTTAATGTAAATGAGCTTGCACATTCGTTAAGACCGGTTGTTTTGCCCGGAGAAGAGCTTGAAATATCAATAACACAATCTGGCACAAACCGTGAACAGGGAGTTGGCTATCTAGAGGACGGAACAATGGTTGTTGTAGACGGAGCGATAAGGGATATTGGCAAACGGATAAAGGTTCATATTACAAAATCTCATCAAACCGTAGCTGGTAAAATGCTATTTGCAAAGAAATTAGCAGATCATAAAACTCCTAATAATCGTAGTAGCAGTAATCGTTATGTTGTTAATAAGTCAAAACTAAGAACAAATCACTAATTATTACCACGGCCGTTACCATTACCTTCATCTTCATCTTCATCTGGCGGGACAACGGGGCCACCTTCTTTTACCTGAAAAGTCTTAGAATCAGTAGCATCATAAAGAGCTGTATCTAATGCTTCGGCCGTGATAGTTACTGTACCAG
>JALOQO010000072.1 GCA_025453305.1 Patescibacteria group bacterium
AATGGCTCTTGCGATTAAGATTCAGTCATTTCTTGTGCTCCTTCGCTTTTGACCTCCATGATCTACCTCTATGGATGTCGGAGTTCCGTAATATGAACACAGTCAGTAAAATCCAGCCTTTATCATTATCTTTTTCAACAAGTCCATTCTTGATTAATAATTTAAGATGATAGTTATATAGATTACTATCTACTCTTGGTGGTTTTAGATCTCTAAACCTTGCCCATTCCTTAAATGAAAGTTCTTTTAGTATATGTTTTTGGATATGGTGCAATTTGGATACATTCATATTAAAAGTATAAATTAATTTGAGTCAAATTTTACTAACTATTTATAAATATTAAATAAAGCTAAGATATTAATGTAAGAATATAATTTATTGAAAAGGAATCAGCTAATGAGCGAACAAAATGTTACGCCTATTGATCGTTTTGACCAAATAATGGAGCCTTACGATGATTACTCGGCCTCCCCAACAACCGTTATCCTGGCGGTTGCCAAATTAGCAATGTGTACTTCCGGTATCAAAAGAACACCCAGATATATCCCTGAATTTCGCGAAAATAATGCCGAGCATAGTTTTATGTTGGCGCTTGCGGTTACAGAGCTTTTCCCGATGCTGTTTCCTGATTTAGATGTAGGTCTGGCAGTGAGGCTGGCATTAGTGCACGAGTTTTCCGAGCTAATGACTGGTGATGTGGCCACCTTTAATATAAGCGACGATAATCTCGCTGTTAAAAGAGCTAGGGAAAGCAAAGTAGTTGCTTATGTGAGTAGCTACTTACCGCCTCATATCGCTAAACTTTATAAACATTACGAGATGCAGGCAGATATTATCGCTATGATTGTTAGGTTCATAGATAAATTACTACCGTTTGCGGTAGATATAATTGGGCAAGGATCACAAATTATGCATGAAGATTATTACACACATACATTAGAAGATTTACGAGAAGCACATCGAGTCTTGGAGGTAAGATATCTTACAATGTTCCCTGGTAGCATATTTTTGCCCCTTCATGAAACACGAGAAATATTAGCCAAAACCTTCGAGGGAGAATATCAGCCAAGTAACCAGGTGATGTTGTGGTAGCTATTTATTAAGGCTTACAAGTTTGGTGATGGTTTTTTCGGTTAGTAGACGGGCGGCGATATCATGGCGGCTAGACTGTTTGTCTAGTTCGGCCTGCATTTTTGGATCTTCTTTGTATTGCCCTTTTAATATTTGTATCCTAATTTCTAACTCTTCTGGGGTTACTGTAATGTCCTCTTGTTCGGCTATTTCACTTAGGACTAGACCCTCTTTGAGTCGCCTTTCGGCCAATGGTCTTAGTTCCTTTTCCTTATATTCATCTTCCGATAAACCGGTAGATTCTAGGTATTCTTGAAATGTTTGACCTCTATATGTTAGGTTCTGTTTAAACTCTCTGTCTAGCATTTCGGCCTGCTCTTGTAATAAGGATTCCGGTAATGCAACTTGGCTTGATTCGGCAATGGTCTTTATAAGCAAGTCTTGGTAGGCTCTTTCTGCTTGCTGACCTCGTTCTTCTAGTATTTGCTTTTTTATATCCTTCTTAAGATCGTCTACAGTTTTAAAGTTACCAACTTTTTTAGCAAGCTCATCGTCTACCTTGGGCAAGGTAACTTCTTCTACTTTTTTAACAGTCACTTTAAATGTGACTCTTTTTGATTGTAGAGCTTTAACACCATAATCTTTAGGGAAAGTCAGGGTAAAATCAATTTCTTGATCTGGTTTTACTGCAACCAGGTTTTTCTCGAATCCGGGAATAAATGTGTTAGAACCCAAAACTAAAGGATAATCTTGACCCTTAGCACCAGCAACCGGTTCACCCTTGGTATCGAAACCCTCAAAATCAATCCAAACCCTATCGCCATTTTTGGATACCCTTGTAACCTCTTTATATTCGGCCATTTGTTGCTGTAGCCGATCAATAACATCTGTTACATCCTTGGCTGTTGCTTCTGGTTTTTCTTTGGCAATTTTTAAATCTTTATATTTACCAAGCTTTATATTTCCAACTATCTCTATAGTGGCTTCGAACTCTATATCTGTATAGGGTACAAATTTAGTTAAGTTAACCTGTGGCTGTGATACTGGCCTTAATTTTAGATCCTCTAAGGCGCCACTGTATAACATATTCAGAACATTGTCTAAGGTCTCTTTTGCAACAGTATTAGGATCTAAATGCTTTTCAATAACTTCTGCTGGCGCTCTACCGGGCCTAAAGCCGGGAACTTTTACTTGAGGGGCTAGCTTGGTGAGGGCAATAGATTTAGCTTTAGCCAAATCGTCTGCAGTGCCTGTTAGCTTAATTTTTACATTAGTATCTGATTGGTTGATTATAGAATTAGTCATATGAGAGTTTACTATAACATATTTTATTCGTCTATTCTATTATGATATCTGATTTATTGGCGGTAACTATTGATATTATTCGCTCTAATGAATGGGTTTCTTGTTTGCTTGTTGCCATTTCTTTAAGTATAAATAAATTGCTACTAATTTCATCGCTACCAATGATTATCGCATAGGGAACGGCAGATTTAGCGATGGCTTTTAATTTTTTATCTAAGTTACGACCCGTGCTGTCAACGGCAAGGTTTACACCTTCTTCTCTTAGTGTTTTGATTATTGGTAAAGCCTGTTTATAACAGTCACCCACTAAAACTGCAGTTGCTTGTACAGTAGATACATACTTTGGATTAAGATTGTGACTATCTAGAAAATCCTTGATAGTAACATCACCCATACCAAAACCAATAGTTGGTAGTGGCTCTACACCAAAATTGCCAACCAAACCATCATATCTACCACCCCCAAACATAGACCTTTTGTTATCCGGGTGATTATCAAAAACCTCAAATACAACATCCGTATAATACATAAATCCGCGCATCAACGAAGCGTCAAATTCAACATTGCTAATTCCCTGGCTTTGTAAAGTCTCAATTAGGTCCTTAAGCTCCATGACGGATTTTATATTTTGTAGCTCTGCCGGAAGTTCGGCTAGATTCTTAATACCTAACACGCTAAGAAGTTTTTCGTCGCTACCGCTTTGCTCTCTTTTTGATGGACTAATTGTAGCCGACACCAACGCTGCAAATTCTGGATAATCCATTTTATGCATTCTGTCTATTAGTTTTATTAAAGTATTTGTTTCTACGGCATCTAGTCCCAGATAGTCATTCATATAATAATTAATTAGAGATCTAGAGTTTACCTTAATGGTATACATCTCGCGGGTTGCTCCAAAATCTTGCATAATACTATCGGCTAATGACAAAATCTCTAGTTCTGCACTAATGTTATCAATCCCAAAAAGGTCAACATTTAGTTGCCAATGTTCCCTTAGCCTACCTCTTTGTGGCCTTTCATAGCGCCACATATTAGGAATGCTATATAGTCGTAAAGGATATGCTAGTTCTTGCCGTTTTGCAGCAACCATTCTGCTAACAGTAGGCGTCATTTCTGGTCGCAAAACAACTTCTCTACCACCCCTGTCGGTAAAACTATAGGTTTGTTCAGACACAATCTCATCACTTGTTTTTGCCTGGTAAAGCTCGATTGGTTCTATAACCGATGCGTCGTATGGCTCGTAACCATAGCGCTGGGCAATTTTTCTCCATGTGTTAAATATATATTGCCTAGCAAAATAATCTTGCGGATAAAAATCTCTAGCACCTTTATAAGGAGTGGTTGGTAATGACATAACAAAGTAATTATATCAAACATTGACCAAACTACTAGTTAAGGAGTTTAATTAAAGTAAATCATAAGGAGGATCCGATATGGCAGATATTAAAACAACCGATACTAACAATATGGATTTTATCGAACGGACAGGCTATACCTTTTCGTTAATTGGAAAAACCTGGCAGGCTTTCAAGCTAAATTGGTCTACTTTTGTTTTACTCTTTATTATTCCAACGGTTTTATCATTACTTTGGATTTCGATATTTTTAGCCCCCTACATGTTTGGTTCGGCAGACAAAGAAATGTCAGTTATTGTATCTATTCTTGGTTTTGTAGTAATAATATTGTTATTAATGG
>JALOQO010000009.1 GCA_025453305.1 Patescibacteria group bacterium
GCTTTGGCGACATTTTGTTTAATAAACCAGCCCTTTTTATAAACCACAGAGTTGTTAATAAAATCAATAATTTTAGTTAGCAGATTATCTGATTGATCATTGCATCCAATAATGTCTCTTAGGTATTTATCGTCTTGGTTAATTTTATGCAGTAAAGCACTGTAAAGTTCTGGCCCGGTAGTGTCTTTTGGGTCTAGAGCCAAACTGGCAGTCTTTTGATGCACTTGGCCAATAATTTCGGCAGTTAAGCGCACATCTATGCCTGGTCTACCGCTAGCCTGTTCTAGCTTGTTAATATCAAAGCTAAAAATAGGTTCTTTTGCTCCCAATAGTTCAGATATCAACCTAGACATATTTGTTTAGCGGTGCCCTCTAATAAGTATATGCTTAAATTGTATCACAGCAACCAATTTAATAGATACAAATTCTTTAGATTTCTTTTACTTTAAGTGGCATTTCGTGTACTAAATCGTCTAGGTGTAAAATGCCAGTTTTGGCACCAATTTTACTTACAACACTGGTAGAGTTAGCGCTGGCATAGGTTACGGCCCATTCAAGGCTTTCACCGGCCGCTATCATTGCCGTAAAACCACTACTAAACGCATCCCCAGCGCCACTCCTGTCTACTACCGGCACATCCTCATACATACCGGCTTTTACAATATGCCACCTATCAGACGCCACAGACCCTTTAGGGCCATCGGTAACAATTACATAATGAACATCTTTAATAGCCTGTTTTACTAGATCTTCTGATGTTTCGCCGGGATATATCATTTTGGCTTCTTCCTTGTTTACAGAAAGTAATGTTAAGTGTGGTATTAGCTTTTTTAGTTCTGATTTATTTTGTAGCTCTTTTTTACCCGGATTAAACGCAATTTTGATATTATGATGCTTTGCATAATTAAATACGGTGTGATAAATGTCAAAATTACCATCAAGGCTTGTTAGGTATATCCAATCTGGTACAACATCATAAAAATCAGAATTTTTAATGCCATAATGGCTACTAGCACCGCGATAACCACTAGGTGCTAGTAAAATACATGAAAATCCAGTGCCAAAACCATTTTCAGATTCGGCTACCAAGCTCGTGTCTACACCGTTTTTATGTAAATCTTCTAAAACCGCCTTGCCTGCAATATCGTTGCCCACCTTGCCCATATACATAGCATGTAGCCCTTGCCTAGCAAAAGTAACAGAAGCATTTGTAGCCCCTCCACCCGTACTAAATATGACATTTTCTATATCATTTTTAGATCCTAGTTCAAACTCATTTACTAAATCGCCGTCTTCGTCTTTGTGTGGCTTAAAGATTTTGCCTTGCAAAAAGACATCTTGAACCGCTCCACCAATAGATAATATTCTAATGTTTTGTCTGCTTATTTTTTTACTCATAATAATTATGAGTATACCACTTATGCTTAAAGACTACTACGCCAAGTAGGGTTGTAGGGTTCAGTCAACTAAGCGATCTCGGGCGTCTTCTTTTACTCATTAAAGTTAATCGTTTTGCGTAAGTAGGTGTTGGTATTATGGGGGTCTTTGGTTTACGTTGTGGCTGAGATTAATCGTTTGTTGGTTCTTCTTCTTGACTTAATTCAACTACCAAAGCCGCCAACCGCATTTCAATACTAGCTAAAGCATCCTTATCACCCTCTAATAGCGCCTTTTCAGCCATTCCACCAAGTTCTAATAGTAAATTAACGGTTCTACTATGTGAGTCAGCGCTAGGAAGAAAATCAACTATTTTAGTATCTGTAGGAACACTCATAGTATGAATGGTTCCAACCGGGTGTAGATAGCCATATTCCCTTTTAGGGGGTCCTTGGTTTGCCATTATTATTTCCTAATTTTTAATTATTAAACGCACTATATATTATCACTCTTTTTGTTTTTTGTAAACTATTTGTTATATTACCTAATACTTAGCGTAAATCTTGATAATTTTATACAATACCTGTAATATGCACCACCATGATACGGCCAGAATTAGATCCGCGATTTGATGATATCTTAAAATTACCGAGACCTCTGGCGATTACAACTATAGGCCTGCCGGGCACCGGTAGAACAGAACTTGCTTTGTCTCTTAGTGACCTATTGATCAAATCTGAAGTAGTTGATATGGGAGAGGTTAGAAGTCGATTATGCCGAGCTCATCAAGGCAGCAGACTTAATAAACAAACTTGGGAAGTAGCTTTCGGGGATGTCGCTCGCATAATGGATTTGGGCAAGATAGCAATTTTAGTAACGTCTAACACCGGCCCGGAGCAAAGGCGAATAAATATAAATAAATTAAGAGAACTTGGAGCCATTACCGTTGTAGGATATTACCTTATGGTTCACTCACCAGAAGAAGCTTATCAAAGAAAACCACGATCAAATAAAGACAGATTAAGAAAAATGTATGGTTCGTTAAGTACACACCCTCCATCAGTAAAAGACGGTTTTGATATATTAGTTGAACTTGATGCTTTTAAGCCGTATCCATAGTAATTAAATTTGATATAATTACTAACCCCATTCGAATAAAGTTAAGTTTACACTGCTTTATGGTTGGGCTTTGCCTATAGAATTGTAGCTTTGAAGCTTTGCTTCTACTACCGTTTGTACCGCTAATAAAACCTCTGGCATTAATTTAACAACCGCGTACTCATTTGGGTTTTCGCGCAAAACCTTTTCTAGAGTATCTCTGAACGCCCGGCGCATATCACTATTTATATTAATCTTGGTTACGCCTATGCGCACTGCTTCTTCGAAATAATGTGACGGAGTGCCACTACCACCGTGCAAACTTATATTAACATCTACGGGTAGGGCAGATCTTATTCGGGCCAATAGCTTTGTGTCTAGGATTTTAGGTATCGGGTAGCTACCGTGCAAGTTACCAATAGCGGCCGCAAATGTATCTATGCCGGTGTCTTTAACAAACTGGCTTGCCCCATGCGGAGTACTAAAAGTTTTTTTAATATCTTCGTAATCAAAAGATTCTTTGTGAACATTACTGCTACCACCAAAATAGTGAGGTTCGCTTTCTACTAAGGCTCCAGTAAACTTAGCATAATTTACAACCTCTTTGGAGGCATTAATAATTTCGTCGTCTGTTGCGTTATGATTAGCCTGGCTAATATCTATATGTATAAATTCAAATCCAGCATCTATACCAGCTTTGGCATCCTCTACACTAGGGCTGTGATCTAAATTAATATAAATTTCTAAACCATACTCTTGTTTATAGTTATCTACCATATCGCGAACATTATCTAATCCCATAGCCTGGACTTCGCCCTGGCTTACTTCTACCATAATGGGGGCTTGATACTTTTTAGCCGCTCTACATACTGCAATTAATGTTTCTTGGTTATCTATATTAAACGCCCCTATCGCAAAGTGCTCTTTGCGAGCGCGCTCCATTGCAATGCGAGCGTTTGTACAATTTTGCCTGATATCTGATATTGTGTGTCCCATATATAACCTTAAGCTTAATAACTAATATTATACGCCATTAATTAATGTAAGGTAGGCATATTTATTTAAATTTTACCGATAGAATGCAGTAATTCGTGGACAGCTAGTTGGACATTTTTTGCGGTAAGCCCATAATTCTCTAGCAAAATTGCGGGGTCTCCGCTCTGCCCGAATGTATCTTTAACGCCAATTCGCCTAATTGGTGATGGTTGGTTTTCGGCCAATAACTCGGCAATAGCGCCACCAAGCCCGCCGTTAATTTGAGCTTCTTCTACGGTAACTACAGCACCGGTTTTTTTGACACTTTCTAATATAGTTACATTATCTAGCGGCTTAATCGTAGGGCAGTGAATAATCTCAGCCGAAATACCATCTTTAAACAACTTTTCAGATGCAATCATTGCCTGATAGGTTAAGACCCCGGTAGAAATAATTGTTACATCATCGCCTTGTTCGTAAATATAGGCTTTGCCTATTTCGAAAGGTGTTTTATCGCTAGTGAACACTGCCGTTGGTTCTCTTGTTAGTCTTAAATAAGCAGGGCGATTTTCTTTAGCAATAGCCATAGTAGCTTTTTGAGCCTCTAGGGCATCACCCGGAACGACAACCACCATATTTGGCATAACCCGCATTAGGGCGATATCTTCTAACATTTGATGCGTTGCTCCGTCGTGTCCAGTATATAAACCAGCATGTGACCCAACTATTTTTACCGGAACATTGTTTAGCGCGATGGTGGTCTTGATTTGCTCCCAATTGCGCCCTGGGCTAAAAGCCGCATAGCTGGTAGCAAATGGTATTTTGCCCATAGATGCTAACCCCGAAGCCACGGTAACTAAATTTTGTTCGGCAATACCTACCTGAAAAAACCTATCTGGATATGCTTCTTTAAAATAATGCATAAAAGTACTATCGGTAAGATCAGCACAAAGTGCAACAACATTATCGTCTAGTTCGCCTGCTTTAAGTAGTCCATTACCAAAACCTTTTCGGATAGGCTCTAGTAAAATATCATCTTTATTTATGTCTTTTAAGTGCAGGTTATTCATGTTCGCTCCTGATGCGACCCTGCAGTGTACGAAGTTGATGTAGCGCATCTTTTGCTTGCTTATGATTAGGCGGTGCTCCGTGCCAATGAAAATCATACTCCATAAAACTAACACCTTTACCCGGAACAGTATAGGCAATAATCATTACTGGTTTTTCTACGATAGCTCGCGCCATGATACAAGCATCTATGATAGCTTCTATATTGTTGCCGTCTATTTCTATAACATGCCAACCAAAAGCCTCCCACTTGAGCTTAAGGTCCTCTAGGGGCATCACGGATTCTGTTGGGCCGTCTAACTGAATATTGTTGCGATCAATTATACCTATAACATTATTTAGCTTGTACTTAGAGGCCAGCATTGCTGCCTCCCAAACATTACCTTCGTTTAGTTCCCCATCTCCCACAACGGTGTAAATCCAGCGATGGTATTGTTTGTTAAGCCTCATAGCTAAAGCCATGCCTATTGCTTGGCTCAATCCACTACCCAACGGACCGCTAGTTGTTTCAACGCCTGGCAGTTTGGTTCGTTCTGGATGACCCTGCAGACGGCTACCAAAGTGCCGTAAAGTGTATAGTTCTTTCTTGTCATAATAACCCGACTCTGCCAATGTTGCATATAATACAGGGGCGCAGTGGCCATTGCTCAACACAAGTATATCTCGTTCGTCCCATTTTGGGTTTTTGGGATCGTGTTTTAATACATCAAAATAAAGAACAGTAAAGATATCAGTCAAACCCAAGGGACCTGCCGAGTGACCACTACCGGCGGTTTCTAGCATTTTTATAATATCTTTACGAATATTATTAGCTATTAATTCTAGTTCGTTAAGTGTATATTTTTGGGTTGCCATAATTATTTTGCCACCTTAGACTTAACAATATTATAGCATAACAATAATAGTTACTTTTCGTATTTTAGTTTCCAGACAACTATCAAGGCAATATATACCAATAAAACTGCAGGATATATTAACACTCCGTTGGTAGCGGATAATATATTAAAAATAATACCTACCGAACTGGCAGTAATACTTAGATTGTATAGAGTATAGCCAATAAAATACCAAAGGCTCGCCACAAAACCTCTTTGTAAATATGTTCTATTATTTTTAAACACATAAAAAGCTATTAAAAACATAATTATCGGCATTAGACTCATAGCAAATATCCATCCGTAAGCTGTTAGAATACCCTCATTATTATCACCAACATAATAGCGTAAATTCCCTATCGTTAATATTATAGGTATCAAGAAGCTAATTATTGTTCCGCCCAAAATCAACATCTGTAAAGGTTTTTTGATTTGTATCGATTCGTCTTTATATGATAATTTTTTCATGCTTAATTATTCCTTAACTTATTTATTAATTGATGATATGACTGATTAGGGTTGTTACTACCGTGTATTGCACCACCAACATTTATAACATCTACACCAGCGGTGGCAATTTGTTGAATATTATCTAAATTAGCCCCGCCATCCCAGGCTATTTCAATATTTGGATTGATATTTCTTATAATGGGAATTTTATTTAACATATCTAGATTAGCACTACCACCATGATATCCTAAATGGCCACCAAAAACCAAGCAGTAATCGGCGGTTTGTATTTTATAAGCCTGTGATTCTACTGAAGTATCAGGTAACAGTGCAAGCCCTATTTTAATATTATTAGGTACAATTTCTTTTATATCACTTGGCGTGGTGCTAATTTCGGAATGGACTATTATCAAACTAGGGTTCCAACCTATTACAATCGGTAAAACTTCGGTTGGGTTTTGATACATTAAGTGAATATCGAGTTTTGTAAATATCGGATATCTAATATGGTGCATTAAGGGCGACCTAGAAGGCGCAAAAATGCCATCCATTAAATCGATATGAACCCTGCTGCAAAAACTCGTAACTAGCGAAAGCTGGTTAGCGAATTCTTGTTCGTTTTCGGCGGTAACAGTTGGTACAATAACACTCATATTAATTAAGATTGTCTAGTTCGATTATACGGCGATTATACCTTGGAGCGTTGGCATAGGGGGTTGATAAAAAATCATCGATTATTTGGTTGCCCAGTTTGCTGTCTTTAGTGTAAAGCAAGGCAGGAACGGCAATTAAATTTGCGTTTTCATCATTTCTGATACTCTTGGCGGCCTCCCTACTCCAGCCCAACCCCGCCCGAACACCATTAAATCGATTTGCAGCCATTACCATACCCTGGCCACTGCCACATATTAATATAGCTTTTGCGTCGCTATTCTGCTTAAGCTCGTTTACTACTTTTTGTGCAATAAGCGGGTAATCATCACCTGGTTGCAAGTTGTCGCTAACATCAACTATTTTATATCCTCTTTTTAAAAGATGACTTAAAATGCTGTTTTTAGATTCAAAACCGTTATGATCGGCGCCTAATATTATGATCATTAGTCACCTATGTGAGTTTCTTGTAGATTCTCTTCTAGGCTACCGCTGGATACTTTTTGCAACTGGGCGCCTATATCAGCAGTTAATTCTACTAATCTGTTAGAGTAGCCCCACTCGTTATCATACCAGGCCACAACCTTTACCATATTGCCACCAACTACACTAGTTAGGGGCAAATCTACGGTGCAACTATGGCTATTCCCAATAAAGTCGCTAGATACTAAAGGCTCATCTGTTACAGCGAGTATACCTTGATAGTAAGGTTCGCTAGCAGCTTTAGTGAAAGCATCGTTTATTTCTTCTGCCGTAACAGACCGCTTTGTTATAACTACAAAATCAGACAAACTTACCACCGGTGTTGGTACCCTTACGCTTAGCCCCCCAAATACTCCGCTTATTTCTGGTAATGCTTGGCCGGCAGCTATAGATGCGCCAGTAGTAGTAGGAACGATATTTTCGGCAGCATTTCTGGCCTCGCGCAGATCTTTGGCTGGAGCGTCTTGTAGTTTTTGGCTAGCGGTATAGCTATGTACGGTTGTCATCATCGCCTTTTCTATACCAAAATTCTGTACCAAAACATCCATATCTGGCGTGATGCAATTAGTGGTACAACTAGCATTACTTATGATATCGCTGGCGTCCTCTAGTTTTTCTTCGTTTACACCAATAACTATAGTTGTGGCACCCTCGCCCTTGGCGGGGGCGCTTATAACTACCTTCTTAGCCCCGGCCTGGTCTATATGAACTCGTGCCTTGGCGGGATCTACAAAAAATCCCGTACTTTCTATTACAACATCAACCCCCAAGTCCCCCCAGGGCAGTAAGGCTGGATCGGTTTGCTTAAAAACCTGTATAGGCTTGCCATTTACGATTATATGATTTTCGTCTGATGCTACTTCGTGATGATAATTTCCGTAATTGCTATCGTGTTTTAGCAAATGTGCTAATGTTTTGGTATCTGATAAATCATTGATTGCTACAATTTCAATATCTCGTCGTTCAAACGCTACCTTAAAGGCGCTTCGTCCAATACGACCAAATCCATTAATTGCTACCTTGGTTACCATCCCCCACTCCTTTACTTTTAATAGCTGTTTAGTTGTATTTTATACGGTTATGCTTAGATACTCAAGATTATTCTAACTAATTAATTTTTTAATACCTATTAACAGTGGTTCGTATTTAATATATACAGCATAGTCGGTAATTGGTATAAACATATAGTCATCGTGTTCATAGCTTAGTTTAATTACTGGTTTACTAGACTTAGCAACAAAAAAGCTACGAAAAATTGTATCTTGTTCGCGTATATCATTATATGAATAATATTCATGAATTTCGTCTGGTATTACTCCCGTCTCTTCTTGTAGCTCTCTTTTTGCAGATTCTATTTTAGATTCACCGGAATCTATAAACCCGCCAGGTAAATCCCAGGTCAGCGGTCGTCTTGGCGCGGTCTTGGATCGTCGCAAGATTAATATTTTACCACTACTATCTTTTAATATGACTTTAACTATATGTTTTGTGATCATTTACTTGCTATATCGGTCTATGCATTGTGAAATTATTTTTTTCGCCTCTTTAGCATCGCCCCAACCCAGTACTTTGGTTGAGCCAGGCTTTTTTAAGTCTTTGTAATGTGTAAAATGGTGCACTATTTGATTTTTCCAAGCATCACCTAGGTCTTCAAGACTATTTAATTTGCCCCCACTTTGCCTATCATCAGCAACCCTTACAACTATTTTGTCGTCAATCTCGCCATCGTCTTCGAACCTTAAAACGCCAAGCACCTTTGCCTCTAGCCATATGCCGGTAGTCAATGATGTATCACAAACAATTAAAGTATCAAGTTCGTCACCGTCTTCGTCTAATGTTTGCGGAATAAAGCCATAATTTACTGGTTTTGCAAATATTTTTGGTTCTACTCTATCAAGCACGAAAGCAGCTCTTTCACGATCCCATTCAACCTTTAAATTTGATCCTTCGGGTATTTCTACCACTGTATTAACTAATCCATTTTGCCAGTCACCTGGCTCTAATACTTTATTAAAGTCAGCCATAATTAATCTCCATTTAATTTTTATACTTATACTAGTATACAATATTACTATGAAAGTTATCGGACACCGTGGGGCAAAAGGTTATGTACCCGAAAACACAATAGAGGGTATTAACAAGGCTATAGAGTTGGGTGCTGACATAATCGAACTTGATATTCAGGCCACAAAAGATGGTAAAATTGTTCTTATCCACGACAAAATCACACCTAAAGGGCTAGTAATTAAGGACCGAACACTAAAAACCCTACAACGAGAATTGCCCGATACTTTATTACTAGAAAAAGCCTTTAAAGCTATAGGCAATAAACCGGTTATATTAGACGCTAAAACGGTCGGTACAATTGCCAAGGCTCATAAAATTATCGCATCAAAAAACAATATAAGTATTGCCAGTTTTGTACCAGACGAAATATTGTCCTGCAGAATTAATTTACCAAAAATTAATACCTATTTATTAAAAAGTTGCCCTTGTAATAGTATTAAAATCGCCAAACAAGTAGATGCTGGCGGTGTTGGTTATAACTGGCTTTGGTTTACGGTAATGCCTTATTATTATTGGATCGCCCAAAAAAATAACCTTAGAATATATGTGTATACATTAAATTATCGATTCATTGCTAGGGTATTTAATAAGTTATTCCCTAAGCTATATATTGTTTCTGACTATCCCGATAAAATAAGAGTGAGCTCATAGTGGAATATAAAAATATTAAAATATTTATAATAGCAGGGGTAATATTAATTACTTTACTGTTTAGCGGGGCAATTGTATTTGGTATATTTTTAAAAAACAGCGATTCGCTAGGAATAGAAAATGCAAGTTTAACAAAAACGGTAGATGGTAAAAACCTTAGCGCCAATAATACAGCCACATCTTGCTTTGTTGCGCTCGGGGGTACGGTTTACAACGCAAGCCCCGTAATTAAGAAATACCCAGAATATACAAATCAGATATTAAAAGTATGCGGTGGTGACGGATCCGATGTGTTTATAGTACAAAAATATAATAATCAGGATATAGATGATCTAACGGTTCAGAAACTAAATCAAGAACTTTTAAAGTATAAAATCGGCTTGCTGATCCCCTGATTTATTGCGGTATAAGAACAGAATCGATCTCGTGTATTACACCATTAGAGCCCTCTATATTGGCGCCAACGACCAAGGCTTCTGTACCTTTTGAATCGATAAATGTTACATTACCATCTTTGATTTTTACGGTTAATTCGGCTCCGTTCACCGTTGGTATTCTTTGACCATCTGTTAGTTCGGATGATTTTAACTTGCTGGCAATAATGTGATAATTAATTAAGCCCTTAAGAAGCTCTAGGTTTTCTGGCTTTTGCAAGTTTTCCATAAAACCGTCTGGTAAATTATCAAACGCCTTATTAAGAGGTACGAGAACCGTGTAAGGACCCCCCGATTGCAACCCTGTATTTAAACCAGAAACAACTAGGGCATCGTTAAAAGATTTATAATTCTTTTTATCATTAATTATTGTTGCTAGGTCTTTGTCACTTACGCTAGATACATCCTCTGTTTGAGTCTGTATAGGTTCGTTAGATTTATTATTGGCAAAATAAAACCAAATGCCAGCACCTATGGCTATAATCAAGATAATAATTATTAATAGCTTCTTTTTAGATTTAAACAACTTTCCCTCCTGTTTTTGAAGTAGATATTTTTAGTATAAGCGCCTTAAGTTATTTAGTAAAATATTATTTATAGTGATTCTAGGTATTCTCTAACCCTTAATGCGGCAGTGGCGCCTTCGCCAACGGCACTAGCTATCTGCATAGTGGCCCCACTACGAACATCTCCAGCCGCAAAAACACCCTTTATGTTGGTTTCTAGCTTGTCATTAGTTTTTACAAAACCATAATCATCTAAATCTACTGATCCTTTTAAGAACCCGGTATTTGGCTTAAGTCCCACAAATATAAATACTCCATCTACTTTATACTCAACTGCTTTCCCTGTAATTTTATCTGTGCATTTTACAGAGTTAACCACTTTACCATCACCTATAATTTCATCTGTTGTAGTGTTCATATGGATGGTGATTTTGGGATTCTTTTTAAGCTCATTTACCAGAACATCAGAAGCTCTAAATTTATCACCCCGAACAAGTAAATCAATATGGGTTGCAAACTTGGTTAAAAATAGTGCCTCTTGAACCGCCGAATTACCACCGCCAACCACGGCCAATTTTTTATCGCGATAAAAAGCGCCATCACAGGTTGCGCAGTAATGTACACCTCTTGATAAATACTCTTCTTCGCCAGGGGCATTAACTTTTTTATATTCTGTTCCAGTGGCAATTAGTACAGCTTTGGTGATTATAGGATCGTCATATGCCATTTCAAGTACAATGTTTTTGCCTTGTTTCTTAATTGCCGATACTTCGCCTAGTTGAATATCAGCACCAAATCTTACAGCTTGTTTTCGTAGATTTTCTGCTAAATCCATGCCACTAATACCATCTGGAAAACCCGGATAGTTATCAACCCAGTCAGTAATTGCCGCCATACCGCCAACCGCACCCTTTTCTAATAGCACAGTTTTTATATCTTCTCTGGTTGTGTAAATAGCGCTAGTTAAAGCGGCTGGGCCAGCACCTATAGTGATAAAATCTGCAATTGGTTGATGTCTAATGTCACTCACTTCATAAACTCCTTAAGCTGATTATTTATTACCATATAAAAATTAAGAAACAGCAGGAGCTAGTTTAGCAAGGTTAAACCCAACGATTACTTCTTTAGTTTCGTCATCTTTAGTAACCACCGTAACAGGTACAGCCATCTGGCCACTTATTTCAAAAGCTTCTTGGGCTCTTTCTGGCTGTTCATCTATGTTAACTTCTGTAAATTCTAGTTTTTTACTCTTAAGCCATTTTTTAACCATAACGCAGTAAGCGCAGGTAGTGGTTGTATACATTGTGATGTCGGTTACCATATTATGTTTCCTTTATTACTTTACTTTTTATAGTTACTATTTTAGTCTAACAATTTTACTGTGTCAACCCAAACTTGCTGGATTATTGGCCTACTTTTATTAAAGTGACATCAAATACTAGATCCGAATTTGCCGGAATTAGCGCCGATGGGCTTTGTTCTCCGTAAGCCAAAGCTGCCGGTATGTACAGTCGCCTTTTTCCGCCCTCTTTCATACCGGGTATGCCCTGTTGCCAGCCGGCGATTACTTGATCTAGGCCAAATGTGGCGGGTTGACCGCGGTCGATAGAATTGTCAAAACCAGCACCAGTTTTGGCCAGTACACCAACATAATCAACCGTAACTGTATCGCCTGCTTTTGCCTCGGCACCAGCACCTACTTGCAAATCTTCTGTTTTAAGTTCTGTGACCGAATCTACCGGCGTGAAACCTTCTATTTGTCGTTGTGGCATTTGCTCCTCCTGATTATTATTTAGTTCTTGAATTTCTTGTTGGCTTAATTGCTGGCTGTCGTTATTGTTAAATATAACGGCATATAGGCCAAGACCAACGGTAGTCGCTAAAAATACAAACGCGATAATTAAAATCCCAATTCTTTGGGCAGTTTCTGACATATTTCCCCCAATTTATTATTCTTAAACATTATACCAGTTAGCGCTATATAATGGCTATGGTAGATATCACAATATTATTTTTAGTTAACTAATTTTTGACCATATCTTTTATAAGCATATATAACTATCAAAACAAACAATGTAATGAAG